>CAXDRT010000091.1:0-7274 GCA_963991835.1 uncultured euryarchaeote | reverse complement strand
TTTTTCAAGCAGAAGACGGCATACGAGATCTAGTACGGTCTCGTGGGCTCGGAGATGTGTATAAGAGACAGCTATGGGACGATGTGGCAATGATTGAAGTCGGTTCAGATGAAACTGGGTGGTCAGTCCTCTCATGTCCAACTTCTGCACAAGTCGCAGGAGAATGTCTGTCAGGATCCTCCATGTGGGGCGGTTATGATTTAACTCGTCTCCGAACCTTGAATGCAGGTGGATCGGCAGAGAATTTGCTGTACTACGGCGTAGCTTCTTCTGGCACATACTACGGATGGGGTAATTTCACTCAAGACGGAGTAGGCGAATTCGATCTATCGCCTTGGGCTGGAGAAACAGTCGATGTCAGATTCCGACTTCGCAGCGGATTCGAAGGTTCAATTTCTGACGACAACGAATCGTTGTGGTCTGGAAGAGATGGGTATGCAATCGATAACGTAACCATCTACAAGCAGAATACCGCTTACTTGCCAAACCCACAAACTCTTCAATCCAATCTCAATCTCGTAAACCTTGGACCTGGTGAGACCGAAACAGCATCAATATCTGCTTACCTAGTGAATGATACAATTTATCGAATTTCTGCTACACTCAGTAATCATGCTTGGGATGAGCAAACCGTCAATGACGATATCATTGCCTACGTCCAACCATTCAACCTTTACGACCCTACTGTGGAAGGAATCGATTACTTTAATCCAGGAGGCCTCTATGCAGAAGGTATCTTTGACATCGATGTCACAACCAACAATTACGGAAACACCCCTGTTGACTTTGATATCAAGGCAACAGTCTTCTCCGCCACTCCTTCTGATGTTCTTTGCAGCGCTCCTGCAGTGATTTGTGAGGAATCCTTTGAAGGAGGTTCTGATGGATATGTCTACAGCGATGATGGAAACCCACAGGGTGCTATTTACAACGAATTGGCTTGTTCTGATACCATCTTCAACAACAACGCATACTGGTTCGGACATCCATGTGACACTGCAGTAAACGGCTATGGAGACCTCTGGGAGAATGAAACACTCACAGTACCTGGTGTCGACCTTACTTCGATGTCTGGTGACTTCGTATCCCTCAACTTTGAGTATTATGCAGATACCTTCTATGGAATCGATGTCGATGGAACAACAATTGTTGATGTCAATGATTACGCATCGATCAACTTCGATTACACACAGGGAAGCGATTCTTACTCAGCCATTCTACTTGGACAATGGAATGACTATGACGAAGACGGAACCTGTCGAAACGACGACAATGAGGACGGGTTCACGAATGCTTCTGAATCAATCAACCAAGCGGAAATCGACTTTGTAGGTGACGCAGCTTCAACAGACGGATCTGCTGGTAATTACAACGTGTTCTTCAATTCTGATGACCTTGTTCTAACCCGCAGCATTGACCTAACTCACTTGTACGTCCTGAACAATACTGCAGCAGATAGTTCACAATGGTTCAGAGAATGCATCTCTCTTTCTGGTTCTTCGGTTGACATTAACTTCGAGTTCCAGAGTGACGATGACGGAAGAAATGGGATCAACGACGGATTCAAGGGTGTTGCATTCAACAACATCTCTCTCCAAGAATTCACCTTCTACGAAGACGCAAGTTACACCAGCACACGAACCAATGTCGACGCTGAAGATGTCGATACCACAACTCTTGCAAGCCACGAGTTCTTCTCAGGAGTTTACATGATTCGTGCAGAGACAATCTTTGACAATTCAACAATTGGAACCAACTGGTACAATGACAATGAATTGAGTGAATCAAATAACATTGAACAGGTTATCTTCAATGTTGAATCAGTCGATATCACACTCGGTAAGCCAACAACACTAGGTTGCTTAGATGATGGAACCTATGCCTGCATGCTCCCAATCGATGGTAGTCTCACACATTCATGGGATGTTAAGGCCACAAACGGAGTTCTTGCTGGAGATTACATGTTCTACATGACAGTCTTCGATAATACTGATTCAACTCAAGTTCATCAGGCATCGTCCAGTACGCAAACCACAGCGCTTAATTCAAACGAAAAGATTGACTTGACATTCCCAGCATTCAATAACTGGCAAGATGGTCATGATTACAACATCAGTTTCCATGCTGAACTTGCAAACGGAAACCCAAGTGGTAACGTACGATACTTCCATGCAACCTTCGCAAACACAATTGATGTTGCAATCCTTGGTGATTCAACAGCACGTACATCGACCATTAAGGAAGATTTGCAACTCCTTGGATTGACCTACACACAGTTCTCGATCAACGACTGGACCACATATCTTGACAGCGGATGGCTCACTCATTACAACAAGGTTCTCTTGCCATGGCAAGATGATATTGCTGCCAAGGACGTTGAAAGTGGCGGACGTGGATACTATCAGAAACTAGGTTCAACAGCCAACCGACAAACATTGGAATCCTTCATGTCTGCGGGTGGTACTGTACAAGCTCACCTTGGTCCACAAGGAAGCCAAATTTACGGCCTAGACGTTGGATTGAACGGCCGACTTCCATTCGGAATGGATGTCCAAAGCCGCAACACTCCAGAAACCAAGATTACCTACACGGGTCTCGATATCGCAGATCCTTACCATCCAATGATGAATGATGTTTCAACAACATCCTTCCAAGGATTCGAAGGTGATGGTACAGTTGCAACAGCAGTCCTCAACACAAACTCGGTAAGCACACAAAACGTGCCTGGTGTCTGTAATGGATACATGGAGGATGGTGGATACTTCCAGAGCCTCCTACGTACCGATGCTAACAGCAAGGACGTCATCATGGGAACCTGTAGTTACTACCAAGGCGGTATGATCGTTTCAACAATCGATGTTGCGACCTACTCTTCTCGTGCTGATAGTGCAACATTCCCACTTCTCGGTAACATGCTTGGATTCTCGGTAACACCTTACCCAGAAGGGTTTGGTTCGCTCGGAACTGATTTAGGCCTCACAATTGATGGCGATACACCAAACATCGATCCATCGACAGGTGGCTATGCAACTCATTACATGAAGAGTGATGCAACAGTCAACTTTGGCTACACCACTGCTACTACTGCAACACTTACAACCGATTGGATTCTTGACGGACCAACCGATTGGGATGCTGCTACAATGGCTAGTGGAACAGACCACACCACAGATGCTTCTCCAAATGTAGCATTCTGTAAGGTTGACCTTTCCTCAGCAACTGGATGTTTACAAGGCCAGCAATGGACTGTAACGCTCTTGCTCCACGATGAAGCAGGTCACTCTCGAATCATCTCTGTCGTCGTTGAAACAAACGACGTTCTTGCTGATGCGTTCGCACCAGAGGCAAACCTAACCATTGAATCCTCAGATAACATCGAATACATCGGTACTAAGACTGTCTCGAATACAGAATGGGATGTTAACCGTCTTATCCTCAATGAGAACGGAGAACTTGTCGTCAACTTCGATGCAAGCCAATCTTCCGACGCTGATGCAATCGATGGATCAAATGGAATTGTCACGTATGAATGGAAGGTTTTCTTCGATGCACCTTATGGTGATACATCATTCAACCTTGAGGGCCACACATTTGAAGAAACAGCAGCAAGCAATGGAATGTTCACATATCGATTCCAAAATGAAACTGTTGACTCATCTGGAACTGCTGAGTCTCAAATTCGTATGGAATTGAGAGTATACGATGCATCTGGTAAGTTCTCAGACAAGTACAGAATGTACTTCGTTGTCGTTCCTGAAGGATATGGTGACGAAATCCCATTGGTTCAATACGACAACTTTGAGAATACCTCAGTTGGTGTCACCGAATCTACTTACACAATTACAGGAACAATTCTTTCTGGTTCTGAAACTGGAGAAGTCTACGTTGAAGCATCCTTCTCTCGAGATGACTTCTCCGCTTCTGCGATTGAGAAGTACAACCTCATTACAGACAACAAATTTGCTCGTTCAGTAGCACTGGCCGATCAAGACAGTTTCGAATTGTCCCTCGATATCGATAACTTCTACAGCAACAACAGCGAAGTTGTTGAGATATGGGTTCGTGTTTACGAAGGCGATGACGAACGATGGTCTGATGATTTGACCAAGATGGTCCTCATCAATCTCAAGCAATGCCGTGGTGTACTCGCTAATGTATCAGCACAAGCTGCTGGTGGTGAGTTCGTTTGGAACGCTACATCACTTGATTGTGATTGGAGCGGTGAATGGTCGTACGATTCAGAGACTGGTCTTTGGAGCGAACCTGGTACCGATGCTAATTCAGGTGAATCTTCTGACGACAGCAGCCTTATGCTCATACTAGCAATCATAGGTTCACTGATCCTTCTTGGCGGTGTAACTCTATTGTTCCTCCGTGGTGGCGGAAACTCTGACAAGGTGGATAACCTCAGTGCTGCTGCGGCTGGTTATGGTCAATCTCAAGATATGACTGAACAGTATGTGCAACAACTGATTGCTCAAGGCTATCCTGAAGAGACTGCTCGCCAATATGCTGCTCAGTATGTAGGTCAAACTGCTGCCTCACAACCACAAGCTGCTGCCCAACCGGCTGCAGCAGGTAACGATTTGTACACACAGTATTACAACCAATACTTCCAGCAATTCGTTGCCCAAGGCTACGATGAAGCAACTGCATCACAGTATGCTCAGCAATACGCTGCTCAGGCACAACAGCAACAGTAGATCTCACACTCTTGACTCACTGGTCACAGAGATGGGTTCAAGAACTACTGGCGTACGCCGTAGACCATGGAAGAACTACATACAGGCGACGGCTACGCAGTCAAGGATATTGATATGGCAGAGGAAGGCTCACTCCGAGTCGATTGGGCGCGTGCAAGAATGCCAGTTCTTGCAGCTTTGAGAGAAGAAGCAGAGCGAACAAAGCCACTCGCTGGTATGCGTGTTGCAGGATGCCTTCACGTTACCAAAGAGACTGCAGTTCTTATCGAAACAATTGCTGCTGCAGGTGCAGAACTCTCTTGGTCTGGATGTAATCCACTCTCAACTCAAGATGACGTAGCTGCGTGGCTTGCTCGTGAAGGGTACTCTGTATATGCGTGGCATGGTCAAAGCGTCGAAGACTTCTACTGGTGCATCGATAAGACTCTCGAATTCAAACCAACCCTCACTCTTGATGATGGTGCAGATCTCATTGTCCGTGTGCATGGAGAGCGTTCTGAGTATGCTCCTGGTGTACTCGGAGGTACAGAAGAGACAACAACTGGAGTACATAGATTGAGAGCAATGGCTGCTGCAGGAGACTTGAAGTATCCTGTTCTTGCAGTTAACGATGCAATCACAAAGTGGGATTTCGACAACGTCTACGGAACAGGTCAATCCACACTCGATGGAATCCTTCGTGCAACTTCCGTCCTCGTTGCAGGCAAGACAATGGTCGTTGCAGGATACGGGCATTGTGGAAAAGGTGTCGCTATGCGAGCCCATGGCTTAGGTGCAAATGTCGTCATTACAGAAGTGGACCCACTTGCAGCACTCAGAGCCATCATGGATGGATACCGTGTCATGACAATGGACGAAGCTGCTTCCATCGGTGATATCTTTTGTACTGCTACTGGAATGAAAGACATCATTGTCGAGCGCCATTTCGCAGTAATGAAGGACGGTGCAATCGTTGCAAATACTGGGCACTACGATTGTGAAATTGCAGTTGAATCACTCGAAGCATCTGCAACCTCTGTTCGCACGATCCGTAGAGACAATGAAGAATTCACAATGCCAAACGGAAACAAGATTTTCCTCTTAGCTCGTGGACGGTTGGTCAATCTCGCTGCTGCTGAAGGACATCCATCCGAAGTTATGGACATGTCGTTCGCCAATCAATTCCTTTCTCTTTGTCGTCTTGCAAAGGAATCAGCATCAATGGATAACCTCGTCTATGACATCACATTGGAACAAGATCAAGGATTAGCAACAACCAAGCTTGAAACACTTGGAATCACAATCGATAAACTTACACAAGAGCAAATCGATTACAAGGACGATTATACAGCAGGAACATGAGGAAGATTCACTCTTCTTCAAAGGAAGTTAATTCCTCTCCGTCTTGGTCCCAGAATGGCTCATTCTCTTCAGAGATGTGAGAATTGAAGTCAGGTAAAGTTGGTTTCCAATCACCTTTGAGTTTATCTCCAGCATCAACAATCTTCAGCATACGTTCTTGGAAAGAAGGAGGCCTTCTGCTTAGGATAAACATGAAGAGTTTTGAGATACGAATGTCCTCTGGAATCACGACATATCCTGTTGATGTCTCAAAGTCCATTGCACGAAGAAGGTTGAATGCAGGCCGATTTAGACGCTGGAACCATCGACGGCTGATTCTCATCCCTAAAATTACTGTACACAGAATAAGCAATGATGTCAGACAGAATCCTCCGAAACCTGATCCAAAAACTTGAGGCGCCATAATAACCTCAAGCATCAAAAGAGGTGTTGAAATGATAAGAAATATTTTCGATTCGCTAATCGGAGCCTTGTTCATTCGAAGAGCAATTGCAGACCATCCATCGTGATGCTTTTCCCATGGTTTGAAATGTTCCTTGGGGTCTTGCTGACTGGCGAGTTGACACATTTGATGCAATCTTGCAACTCGTGAATATTGAGTTGTAGCCAAATCCATGTTTTCATCAAAAATAGATTGCAAACGCTCTGTTGCTTCCCCGTACAATCCCATGTCAGCGAGAATTGCTGCTTGTTCAACAATTGGTGTAACCTCCTCAGGAGCTTGATGTCTAGCATCTTGCCACCATTGTAAGGCTTCCATGTATAATCCAAGTTCATCGGAAAGGAGGCGTCCACCCCGAACCCACATTCCTAGATCATCTGGTTGCAAAGCAACAACTTTCTTGGCTGCTGTTAGAGATTGTGCCGCTTGTTTCAAGGTTGGTTGAGAACGTAAGCCAGGAAGTGATGCATCAGAAATAACTCGCCAAGCATCAACATGTTCCGGATCTATCTTCACAGCTTTTCGTGCATGTTCAAGAGCCAGTTCACGATTATCCTCTTCTAGGGCTTCAATCGCATCTAAATAATTCGACTCAGCAGTCATGATTTCACCTTAATTATCATCGTTATTGCGTCGTTGATATCTGCGTGGTTCGATTTCTTTTGGCGGTCGATTATGAGCATGACCAGGTCGTTTTCCACGAGCTTTCCGATACTGTTCCTGTCTCTTATACACATCTCCGAGCCCACGAGACCGTACTAGATCTCGTATGCCGTCTTCTGCTTGAA
>CAXDRT010000090.1:0-7285 GCA_963991835.1 uncultured euryarchaeote | reverse complement strand
GGCTTGACCATGGGGTTTGCAAGCACTTCTTTGACAGGTCCAATTTCTTACGGTTTTGCTTGACGTAATTCTTGAATCCGTTAGCGTTTTTGTCGCCTGCGAGTTCTCGAATGCGTTCTGTCATTTGTTCAAGGTTACTGGTTGCATCGATGTAACCACCAGCACCAAACACGAGGCGGTACATGGGGTCTAGTGGCATTAATCCGAGTTCTTTGTGAGCGTCTCTACCTATGGCTTGGAAGATTTCTTCGATTACTTCTGGGTAATGGAAAAAGGTTGGTCCTCGATCAAATGTAAATCCGTCTTTTGTGAATAATTTGGTACGTCCACCAACGGCTTCAGCCTTTTCGATTACAGTGACCTTCACGCCTGAGTGGGCCAAGAGAAGAGCGGAGGCAAGGCCACCAGGTCCAGAGCCTACGATGATAGCGGTTGGTGGGTTTTGGTTAGGCATGTCTTGACTAATCAGATTGGGCTTATAAAGCGACGTTTCATACCACCAGTCAGTGGGTTTCAGATTACAATATCAGAAGGTAGAATTGGAAATTATTTAGGAAGTTGAGATCTGTTCTGCATACGGTAATTCAACAATCGATGCGAATTCATCCAAGTAAGGCCCCATCGATGTAATGAGATCGACGTTAGGCTGGCCTCGAAGAACCATCCCATCCATATACATCAACGAACGAATGATTGGAAATGCTTCTTCTCCGAAACGACATCCTGCTAGAACAGCACAACGAACAGTTTTCATCATCTGTTGCGTGAGTGAGACTTCACTGACAGTCTTTCCAATAAATCCAGTATAAATTTCATGCATACTCGCCATGTATTTTTCTTTGGCTGCACCACTGGGGGGTGTATCTGCCATCAACAACATTGCTTCGAAGGACTGATCTAGTTCGCCCTTTGCAAGGTGGAAAAAGAACCCAAACAAGGCAGAGCGAACCTTGGTTGGAGCATGAGATATTGCGCCCGTATCGATAAATGTGAATTTCCCGTTATCATCGACCATGGCATTACCTGGGTGGAGGTCTCCATGGAATGTTCCAATCCCAAACATGAATGCTCCATGAATTCTAAAAAGTTGAAGGAGATTATCCCATGACATGGTACCTTCAGAAAGCCGATCTTCTAATGTTGGAGCTTCGATGTGCTCCATGACAAGGATATGTTGGTTCGATAGCTCAGGCCAAACACGAGGGAAAGCAAGGAGTGGCATTGGAAATTGGTGTTCAACTTCTTTCGCCTTTTTTTGGAGCAGTTCAGCACCTTCGATTTCGTTTCTCAGGTCAAGTTCCTTCAATGTATAATCTTCAACGTGTTGAAGAAGACCGACTGGATTGCCGACCTTTCTCAATCGTGGATTCAGGAAAAGACCAATTCGAAGCCATCGCTTCATTCTTATAACGTCCTTGCGGAAGGATTTTTCAAAGTCCGCCTTGATAATTTTCACCACGACATTGGTGCCATCTTTGAGGACTCCTTTGTGAACTTGACCTATACTGGCAGCTGCAAATGGTTCTTCTTCAAAAGAGGAAAAGGCATCAAGAAATCCATCAGGGGCTCGGTCATGAATGAGTTTCATAGAATCTTCACGCGGAATTGAGTTTGCGCGTTGATACAACGATTGGAGTTGTTTGCACTTCTCTTCTGAAAGTAAGTCAGGGCGAAGTGCGAAGATTTGGGTGAGTTTGACCGCAAGCAACCCCATGTTCTGGATCTTATCTAGATCGGCAGGCCCTTTCTTTGTAATCATGCGGATAAAACGGACGAAAGTGACCAAGCGCATAGTTAGAAAATCCCCCTTTAGTTTATCAATCGGCGTTTTTATTCAATAGAACTTTGATTGGATTTGCGAACATTGCAGGTGTTGATTCAACCCACTCTTGATAGCCATCTCTATCCTTCAAATCAACTTCAGACATCGCAACACCGCTGACAAATCTCAACAGAAGAGTAAGGATGAGCGGTCCGATTAATGCCCAAGATGAGGTAATGCCTCCTACGACGACAGCAAACCCGCCAATAGACCACCAAATGATGGCTTCACCGAGGTGGTTTGGATGGCGAGTAATCGAGAAAATACCATCGGTTTTGAGTTGTCCTGGACCGCTGTTCTTTTTGAATTCTCGGAGTTCAATATCGCCTCTGTGTTCGATGAGCATTCCGATGCAGTATGTTGCAAAGAGCAAAGCGGTTCCAATAATTTGGTTCGTCGATAATGAACTGTCCATATTGGCTTCAGATATCAGCGACAGGATTGGCAGTGCAACAAGAACGAGGAGTATGCCTTGTAAAAGAAACACCTGTAAGAAACTAATCCACCACCAATTCTTTCCTGCGGATTCCATCATTCGAACATACCGAAGATCTTCTCCTCGATTCTTTGTACGTTGGTGGAGCAGGATTGCTAAACGTAATCCCCATGTGGTTACAGCCATCAACGTCAGTATGGTTACTGTGTTAAAGGAGCCTAATTGAATTGCTCTCGACCATGCAATTATGACAAAACCGAGACCCCATAGGACGTCCATGACGCTTACTTTACCGCTTGATACGGTTCGAAGCCATGCAAGCGTGATGTATGCGAAGATGACAACACATGTGACTGCGTTGACATTCAAAGTAATCACGCTGTAGATTCTGCAGGTTGTTCTTCATTGTTCATGATGATGTGGTAGCGCCACAAGTCATCAGATTCTCCAGTCCCATCGAAGCGACGAACTGTAACTTGCCCATCACGTGGGAAACGAGTCATGAGTGCGCCTTCAATAATTCCGTCATCGAGTTCCCACATAGGTAAGACATCTGGGTCATCGCTTGGAGGGTGGTCGAGTCCGACTTGTACGTGGAAGACAGGATCAATGCCATATTCGAGGCGACCAAGGCCTGCGAATTCCCACCAATCCATCATTTCATCGAGGAATTCGACATGATTTTCGATGGAACGTAGGGAGAAGGCAAGTTCGTGACCAACTCTGTTCCCAACTTGACGAAGCATTCGTGAAAGATCGATACCAAGAATCTTCAAATTTGATAGACGTCCTTTGGTTAGTTCCTGACGAGCTTGGTTAACTTCTTTTCCAGCTGCCATAAATGCTTCTGGGTCAAAGGGAGTGTCATGTTCTGGCAGATCATTTACTCCAAGGGCTCCTACGAGAGAATCGAGGAAGGACCCTTCTCCGATTGTTAGTCGAAGAGGATCGTGAATTCGACCTTTCGAAAATCGTGCTTCTGCGGTTGCGAATTGTACGGCATCTTCCCAGATGGTATCGATGAGGTTTTCTTGAGCCTTTGCGAACGGTTGGCTTTCAATAACGAGTGCAGCATCTTCCTTTCCGCGACCTACTGGGTTCTCTTCGATGTTCAAAAATTGAACAACGTGCGTACAGTCTTGGAGGAATCCTTGTGAATCGAGGTCGTCCGAGTGCTTGATTTCAATTGAGTCATGCAGTTTGTCAAAGAATCTGGTTGTTCGACGATCGAGTTGAGCGATCACCTGAACGACAACACCTTTTTGCGCTGCAGTGTTAATCGATTCGAGGGCTTCACTTCGACACAGGTGCAGAATTCCGTAGCGGCCAAGAAGAAGAACAAGTCGTTCTTCTGCTTCATCAGCCATCTTTTCTAGACGCTTGTAGATGTGACTTCGCTCTTTCAATACGGCGAATCTAGGCTCATCTCTTTGACGACGACTTGCCTCGAATGACGCATTGTTTTCTGTTATGCCTTTTGCTACTTCATCAAAACCTTCCTGGAGGTTGTCGAGTTGCCTTCGACGCATTTCGATAATGTGTTGAAGTGCTTCATCAACACGTAGGCTAGAGAACAGCATTGGTCTGTCAGCAGTTGCTGTAACAATGCCCATCTCTTGCAATCTGGAAAGGCTGTTGTATGCATCGAGACGTGTTGTCTGCAATTCCTTTGCCAGTTCGCTTGCTCTCATGTTTGGATTGTTTCCAAGAACCATGATGGATCGGACTTCACGGTCAGTGAGTCCTGCTTCATTGAGAAGTAGTTCCCACATCAAGAATCTCCTCCTGTGACAGGTGAAAGATGCTTGAGAATTCGAGCAACGTGTCGTCGAGGGCGGAAGAGCCAATCGTATACATGTCGAATACGATTGTCAGGGCCTATCAAAAAGCTCGATTTAGCAGGGAACATTCCAAGATGTACTGGAACTAGGAACTGGTTTGCAACAGCTCTGTCTTGATCCGATAAAAGCGGGAACGGTAATCCTCCTAGACTTTTCTTGAATTTCGAGTGAGAGTCTACTGTACCTTCTCCAATTCCAACGACTTTACATCCAGCTGATGCGAACAAATCGTGTTGTTCTTTGAACGTCAGGCAACCACGCTTGCAGGTCGGTGACCCATCCTTTGCGTAAAAGAAAAGAATTCTCCATTCTCCGTCAAGACTTCGACTATCGAATTCGTTGCCCTCGTCGTCCATTAATAGGAATTCAGGGGCGATTTCCCCGACTAAATCTTTGCTCACTTTCTTTGCCTCATTTGGTGTGACTCTGTCTGCTGTCAAAATAACTTCCGCCATGTGTATCACTCCAATATAGAGAGAATATGCCCCATTCTTTGTGCTTTTGTTCGAAGGTATTCTTTGTTCTCGCTGCAAATACCAGCCTTGTGCTCAACTCTCTGCAAGACAGTAATGTTGTGTTGTTCGAGTTGTGCGACTTTGTCTGGGTTGTTGGTCATGAGGCGGATTGTATCAAATCCAATGTCCTTGAGTATACTTGCTGCGATCGTGTAGTCTCTTCCATCTGCAGGTAAATTCAAGGCAAGGTTAGCATCGAGCGTATCCAATCCTCTGTCTTGAAGATTGTACGCCTGCATCTTAGCAAACAGGCCGATGCCTCTTCCTTCCTGGCGTAGGTAAAGGACAATGCCTCTTCCTTCTTCTTGTATGGTCTTCATTGCTCTTTGGAGTTGTGGTCCACAGTCGCAACGCAAGCTTCCAAGTGCATCACCTGTCAGACATTCAGAGTGGACGCGGACCAAAGGCGGTTCCTGACTATCCATGTTTCCATAGTAGATTGCTGCGTGTTCGGATCCGTCTCTGGGGTCTATGTATGAGCGAATTCTGAAGTCGCCGTATTTTGTAGGAAGTTTAGCATCTGCTGGTACTGCCGTATATTGTTCAATTTCATTGTTGGACATAAACCTAAGATTGGCGTATCAGGTATAAAGGAATGTTCTCAACCAAGAAAGAGTTGTGGGTTTTCAATAAACGGTTCTTCATATACTGTGTGTTCTACCTTCTTGTGTGATTCGAATGGGATTTGATGTCGGAGTGGCTGCTGCTGTAGTTCGCGACAACCATGTTCTTCTGGTCCAAGAAGCAAGGGGCCCCTACAAAGGTCAATGGGGCCTGCCAAAGGGGTACGTCGACCAAAATGAATCGATTGAAAATGCCGTACTTAGGGAGTTAAAAGAAGAAACAGGATTGGATGGTACCGTCGAGGGATTCATTGGATTTCGCTCAACAAAGACCTCAGATAACGTTGGTTTATTCCTATGTTATTCTGTCTCAGTTCAAAGCGGTAACTTGTTAATACAAGAGGAAGAAATTCAACAGGCAAAGTATGTTCCTAAAGATCTTTTTTCACAACTTGAATGGATCTCTCCAACTCTTCGTTCCTTCGCTGAAGTTGCAGTGTCTGGACAAAAGCTTCCGATAGTTGACCTCTCCGAAGAATCTCAACGACCTTATCATGTCGTATTTAGCGATGCAAGAACATCACTCTCAAAGGAGATGGACGCATGATTGATGTCGAACGCATTGTAGCGAATTCAATCCCTCTCAATTCCGAAGGTTCTCACGTCATCTACTGGATGACCAGTGCACGTCGGTCCCGATGGAACCATGCACTCGATCACGCAATAGACTTGGCAAATGAGGCAAATGTGCCTTTGATTGTCGTCGAATCACTTGCACTTGGTCATCGATGGGCTAACGACCGAATCCACACATTTGTTCTTCAAGGAATGATCGATAATCGGAAATTATTCGAGTCAGCCCCCCTCACATACATCCCATACGTCGAAACAAAGCACGGACAGGCTGCAGGACTTCTGCGCTCCTTTACCAAAGGAGCAGTTGCGATGGTTATCGATGACTATCCTACATATATGCCACGAGATGTTGCAAATAGGGCCATGGAAACCGCTGAGTGCTGTGTGATTGTCGTTGACAGCAATGGAATCGTTCCGTTACGAACTCCACAACGCTCCTTCACAACAGCATATTCATTCCGAAGATATCTCCACAAGAACGTCCTCGGCTTTTTGGCCAAACCTCCGATGGCTGAACCGCTTAAAGCACTGAATGATTTGCCAGATGGGAAAGCGATTGCAGAAGAAGCATTTGCAAGAGTGAATGTGCCAATCACACCATATGAATTCATTTGGAGAGTGTCTGAAGCTTCACGAGAAGGAAGAGATGCACTGTCCTATCTTGACATCGATCACGAAGTTTCCCCAATAGATTCAACCACAGGTGGCTCTGTAAGAGCCCGTACTGAATTAAGCAAATTTATCGAACAACGGCTTAACCATTACCATGTCGATAGAAACCATCCCGAGCGACATGGAAGCAGTGGTTTGTCTCCTTGGCTGCATTTTGGACACATCTCTTCATTCGAAATAGTGGATGCTGTCTTGAAACATCAAAAGTGGAATCCGATGAAAGTCACTCCGCCTCACAACGGACGCCGAGAAGGCTGGTGGGGGGCAAATGAAGGAGCAGAAGCATTCCTTGACCAAGTTATCACCTGGAGAGAATTAGGTTTCATCTATTGTCATCAAACCCCTAATCACGCCAAATACGAAACGTTACCTGATTGGGCCAAAAAAACATTGAACGAACACTCAGAAGATGAACGCCCGTACTTGTACACCTTCGAAGAACTTGAGAACGGACAGACACACGATCCGCTTTGGAACGCAGCCCAGATGCAACTTCGAACTGAAGGATTCATTCACAATTATCTGAGAATGCTATGGGGTAAGAAAGTGCTTGAATGGTCATCGGATCCCAAGACTGCATGCGAATGGTTGATTCGACTCAATGACAGATGGGCGCTCGACGGAAGAGATCCAAACTCTTACACAGGTATCTTTTGGATCTTCGGACGATTCGATCGTGGATGGTTCGAAAGAGCAGTCTTTGGAAAAATCCGTTACATGACTTCAGCATCGACGCAACGTAAGTTCAAAACTGAGGATTATATACGAAAGTACGCTGATTCTTAACAGAGTTGATACGA
>CAXDRT010000089.1:0-7305 GCA_963991835.1 uncultured euryarchaeote | reverse complement strand
ACCATGATGACCATGATGACCACGATGATCACAGCGACCATGATGACCATGGTGACGAAGAAGCACTTGCGTATGACCCACACAGCTGGCTCGACCCTGTTGCATTCAAGGCACAAGCTAGTTTCGTACTAGAAGAACTCAAGAAGGCTTACCCAGACCTTGCTGACACCTTCCAGTCCAATGCGGATGCATTCATGATGAGTCTCGACAAGATCGATACTGAATACAAGGCTGCTTTCGGTGATGGTGGGACATGTTCCAAGAACTCTGTTGCTGCTAACCACAACGCATACGCCTACATCGCATACCGCTATGATATCGAATTCGTGACTGTTCACGGACTTGATCCTGAAGGCGAGCCAAGTGCTGCTGATATCACAAAGGTTGTTGAGAAGATTGGAGAAGATGAAATCGGTGTTCTCTTCGTAGAAGAATACACTGACGTTACTGCTGTAAACAGCATCGTCGATCAAACCAAGTCATCTACAATGCCTGATGGCGTTTCGGTCTTGACACTGTACACTATGGAACTTCCACCTAAGGATTCAAATGATGATTATTTGTCCTTGATGCAGAAGAATCTAGACAATCTAAAGACTGGATTGAGCTGTTAAACACAACTCGAACAATAAGGAGATGAACAAATGAGTGTAGTCGATGCTATACCAATCATCTTTGTTTCAGTTGTTTTCCTCTTCATAGGGGTTAAGTTGATGACTGGAGCACGAAGAGTGCGCAATACCTGAGCAGGTGGCGGAGTTTCTCTTCCAACCGCTCAGAGGTGATTACTTGAGCAACCAGACTCCGAGCCCAAAGATAATTTGGACGAGCGCTAAGGTGATCTCCGTTGAAGGACTCAATGTCATTCGATCAGGGAAACTTGTTTTGGAGGATGTTAATCTCGAAATCAACAAAGGCGAATTCGTCGGTATCGTAGGACCCAATGGGGGAGGAAAAACCACCCTTCTGATGACAATTCTAGGTATTTTACAATCTTCAAAGGGAAAGATTGAGGTCTTTGGATTCAATCCTTATCCAACCAATTTTCGCGGGGAAATAGGATGGGTCTCCCAGACTGCAGCGAACATCCCAACAAAGATGCGTATGACGGTCAGGGAACTCATTACCATGGGGACAGTCTCTCGAATCGATTGGTGGCCTTTCTCAATTCGTTCCAAGGAAAAGCGAGAAAGAATAGAGAAGGCTATGGAATTAACAGGAATTTCGCATCTTGCAAACAAAGACATTTCTCGATTGTCTGGTGGAGAACGCCAGCGGGCAGTCATTGGTCGTGCTCTTGCGTCTGATGCTGAAGTGCTTATTTTTGATGAACCTCTTGTAAACGTTGATCGTAGTGCCCGGAATGGAATTTTGAAGTTACTCGACAAACTTTGTCATGAACAAGAGAAGACCTTGCTCCTAGTCTCACACGACATGGCAGCGATTCGACAATCTGCTCACCGTGTCGTTTACCTTGATGGGAGCATTCAATACGATGGGCATCCCGATTATCTTCCTGATTTGATTGATCTTGCAGGCTTACGAGGGATTCAACACGTCCATCAAACAGATGACCAGGAGGAAGAATGATGGCAATCAGTGAACCATTGGTTGAATTCCTCGGTTTTTTCCTTGAACCGCTTGCGCCGTTTATGCCTGGGAATACATTCCCTGCATTCTTTGAATTGCAAATGTTTCATCGTGCCCTTATTGCAGCATTCCTTGTCACCATCGTTGCAGGATTCTATGGCTCCTTTTTGCTTATGAGAAATCTTGCACTCATGGGAGATGGTTTGGCTCACGTGTCTTTTGGAGGTGTTGCAATCGGTATCGTTCTAGGTGCAGCTGCTCCTCTTTGGTATGCCCTTTTGTTCAGCGTCTTTGCAGCCATTATGATTCATGAATTACAAGAACGTGAGTTACTTACGGGTGATGCTTCCATTGCGATTTTCCTAACGGGCATGCTTGCTCTTGGTCTCGTCGTGCTCCGTATATGGGGCGGTGGCGTTACATCGGACATCGAAGGATATCTCTTTGGAAATCTCTTACTTATCGACTATCAAGATCTTGACCTTATCCTCATCGTCTGTGTCCTAAGCCTAGGTTCACTTTTCGTCTTACACGATGCACTTCTTGCAACAACGATTGATGCGTTGGCTGCACGCGTCCAAGGACTCCCAGTTCATTGGATTGGTCTCTGGTTTAGCGTAACAATAGCAGCGATTGTTGTTTCAATGGTTCAAGTGATAGGAACATTACTTGTTACAGCACTTCTGGTTACCCCTGCTGCAACTGCTCAACTGGTTGGCAAGAGTTACAGAAATTGTATCATGTGGACACAAATTTTTGGACTTTCTTCCGTCATCCTAGGCCTCTACTTTTCATCTGAACTAGAAACAGGCAGTGGATCAATGATTGCACTCATTTCTGCTATCATCTTCGGAATTGTTCTCATCGGCCGTTCAATTTACAATCAGTCAACAAATAATCTCAACCCATAAAGCCATTCACTTGCAATGGAAGGTTGATGAACCCAATCGGCTGTATTGGAATTATGAACCCTCTTGTTACATCTTTGCTTGAATTTAATGAAGCCTTTGAAATTCCAAAACTTGATTCACCTGCGCTCGGTTCTGATGAACTGATTGAACTGAGAATTAAACTCTTAATGGAAGAAGTCCAAGAATACGCAGAAGCTGCTCGAGCAGGCGATCTTGTCGAAGTTTTGGATGCTTTAGCAGACATTGGCTACATTCTTGCTGGAACCATCATCAATCATGGAATGCAAGACATCTATGATGATGCCTTTAACGAAGTACATCGCAGTAATATGGCGAAACTCGTGGATGGTAAAGTCCTACGAAGAGAAGACGGAAAGGTGCTCAAGCCAGAAGGATGGCAGCCTCCTCAACTTGCTCAATTTTTGCAATGATTTCATCAATGCGTTGTAGGTAGGGTTAGCATGACCTCTCGTCCAGTTGCCCTCGTTACAGGCGGAGGAAGGGGTATTGGAGCCGCTATTAGCCATCGATTGGCTGCAGATGGCTATGATGTCCTACTCACCTACAATACGTCCTCAAAACCAGCAGAAATGGTCGTTGATGCAATTCGTGGTTCTGGAGGAGATGCATTAGCAGTCAAGGTTGACTGTTCCGATGATGGCGAAGTTGGGCTTTTGGGAATTCATCCATGGATGCATCGAGGCATTGAAGCATTGGTACTCAATCATGGAACCTACGATCGTGTTCCTGCCCAAGAAATGGAAATGGAGCACTTGCGACATACGATGAAAGCGAACTTCGAGGGTGCAGTCAATGTCTGGAAGGTCATACAACCATATCTTGCACCACGAGCCAACATGGTTGTCGTCAGTTCTCAACTTGCAACACGTGGCTCAGCACATGGTGCTGACTACGCTGCTTCGAAGGCTGCTCTAAGTACATGGGCACGATCTTTAGCTCTAGCCGTTGGCCCTGAAGGAAAGCGAGTCAACGTTCTTGCTCCTGGCTATGTCGATACGGATATTCTTGCTGGCGATTCTGATGAGAAACGAAATCAACGTATCCAAGAGGTCCCATTGAAACGAATTGGAACGGGTGATGACATGGCTTCTATCGTCTCTTTCTTACTGAGCGATGATGCAGCATACATCACTGGTTCTGTGCTCCACGCCAATGGCGGATTGTACCTTCCTTAGACGCATGTTCTTGAAGGGTTGCCATCAAGGACAACCATGACCGAGACGTGGGATGACGATGGTGCCTTTGAGCACATCGCAGACCAAGAACTCTCAGAAATCGACTTACAGGAGCGGGATCCTTTCGATTTGTCCAAGGCATTGGAGGGTGCAGCACTGGAGCACCTACACCCCTCAGTAAAGCGATTCAAACTCCACAGTGAGTTCGAACCTTCTGGTGATCAACCAAAAGCCATTGAAACGCTTATGGATCAACTAGAAAATGGTCAAGAGCGTTGTATTATGCTCGGTGTTACTGGAAGCGGGAAGACATTCGCTATGGCGAATCTTATACAACGATTGAATATTCCAACCCTCATTCTCAGTCACAACAAGACACTGGCTCGACAATTGTATCATGAAGTTGCAGGCTACTTCCCAGAAAATGCCGTAGAATACTTCGTTTCCCACTACGATTACTATCAACCAGAAGCATACCTTGCCAAGAGAGATTTGTACATTGACAAAGAGATGTCCATCAATGAACGCATCGAGCAAGAACGATTCGCAGCAGTTGCAAGTTTAGTGAGTCGGCCAGACTGTGTTATCGTCTCTTCCGTATCGTGTATTTACGGTTTGAATCCACCTGAAACATTCCTTGAACATCACGTACGTGTTCATCGTGAACAACAAATCGAACCAACGGATTTGATTCGTGAATTGGTGGGATTACAATACACTCGTACAACGACCGACCTCTCAAGAGGTGAATGTCGTCTTCGAGGAGAAGTCCTCGATGTTTGGATGCCTTCACGTGATGACCCGTTGCGAATTCGGTTTGATTTGGACGGAGTTACTGATGTGCACGTATGCGATCCTGTTTCATGGGAAATCTTGGATACGCTTGATGAAGCTTGGATTCATCCGAAGGAATTCTTCATGACCAGTGAGGACCGCTTTGAAAGTGCTCTTGAAAGCATAGAAACAGAACTTGAACTTCGTTTAACTGAATTCGCTATGGCAGATAAAAAACTGGAGCAACATCGACTGGAGCAACGTACCAAGTATGATCTTGAGATGCTTCGTGAGATTGGGCATTGTCAGGCAATTGAGAACTATTCATTGCACTTTGATGGACGAGAACCAGGTGAACGGCCGTATTGCTTACTCGATTTCTTTTCAGCATGTGCTCGACAATTCCATGGCGATCCGAAGAAATTCCTCGTCATTATGGATGAATCTCACGTAACGCTTCCACAAGTAGGTGGGATGTATTTTGGTGATAAATCAAGAAAGGACAGTCTGATTGAACACGGCTTCCGCTTACCGACTGCTGCGGATAACCGTCCACTAAAGATGCCTGAATTCCAACATCTTGTTCCACAAATGGTCTACGTCTCTGCAACTCCTGGTGAACGAGAATTGCGTCACTTGTGTGAGATTACTGGGCAAAAGGTACCTCTTGGACTCGAACACGTTGCATCAGCAGGTGGTGCAAAACCAGCCCATGCAAAGGCAAAGAAGCATCCTGATGCAGAAACCATGTACGATTTACTTCAAAATATCCAAGGTATTGCAAAGATGGAATTACGGCCAACTGGATTACTCGATCCGAACATCGAAGTACGTCCTACTGAAGGACAGGTTGGGGATTTACTCTCGGAGATAAACCTTCGAATAGAACGTGGCGAGCGAACACTGGTCACTGTCCTCACCATCAAATTCGCAGAAGAAGTTGCAGAATATCTCAATCGTATGGGCGTTAAAGCCCACCATTTACACTCCGAAATTGATACCATAGAGCGTACTGAAATTCTCAATGCACTGCGTATTGGACACATCGATGTTGTTGTTGGAATCAACCTCTTGCGAGAAGGGCTGGACATTCCAGAAGTAAGTCTTGTAGCTATCTTTGATGCTGACCGACAAGGATTCTTGCGAAATGAACGGTCATTGCTGCAAACAATTGGACGTGCAGCTCGAAACGAAAATGGACGTGTGCTCTTGTATGCTAACGGAATAAGTCCTGCTATGGAAGCCAGTATTCGCCAAACTCTTGAGCGAAGAGTGCGTCAAAATGCCCATAATGAAGAAAACGGAATTATACCGAAAACAATCGTCAAGGCATTGCCTCAAATGGGTTCAGAATCTGAAGATCTAATTGCAGGGACATCGACGACACCTGATGGAAAACGTCGTTTGGTTGCAAAGAAAGGTGGTCGAAAGGATGGAGATTGGGCATCGAAACTAAATTTAGGCGCTGGCGCTTGGGCGCATAGCGGAATAAAAACTCCAATTGGAAATTCAAAAATTCAATTGACTTATGATGAGCCCGATGATGTGAAATCTTCGCTCACGCCCGAACAGCGAATGGATTTACTCGCAGAATTAAAGTCGGCAATGAAAGAAGCTGCAAAACAGCTTGATTTCGAGGAAGCTGCTCGATTACGTGACCGTATTTACGAACTTGAACAGTCCTTGTAATTAGTTGGCTAAACGCAACGCTGCTTGTTCAAGAGATTCTTCATCACCTTTCAAAGAACGTATGTAGCGAGGAATGGTTTCATTTGAACGACTAAGATCCATGTAATCTCCAACCCACTCAAGTGGTTCAGTAAGGACATGTTTCGTTCCGAATTCAAAGGTTCTCCAAATCGAACATTCGCTTCCGTCGAGAGACGTGGTCTGCAGATACCACTTTTGATCCTCAATCGAATTATTGCAGTGTATACCCTCATCGCGAACAGTTACAACCCAGCATATTCCGATACTATGTTGAATATTGGCAGATTGAAGGAACTCCACAACATCATCGCTTTCAGCGCCTGGTTGAAGCCAAATGAAGGGAATCGTTCGTCCTTCGAGCAGCCATGTACGTAACTGACCCATTACACGCTCTGGAGAAAGAAAGAGAACGAACAGTTCAGGTTCTTGATCAATCCAAGGATGTGGGCGAATTGGCCGCCCCAGAAGTGTGTTTCCAGCATCTTTTGGATGCACAGGTACCATCCTATATCCAAGATGACCTGCATCATGAAAGGCTTGGTGAGCAGGTCTATCTTGACGCAATCCTGCTCCAATGATGTGGACAGAGCGAACGTCTGCTAACCAAGCGTTACCATCTCCCATATTCCTGCGCTGTAGTGTCGGGTTTTCAAGGGATGTTTTTGCTATGGATGAAAACTGCGATTCAAAAGGCAACCTGCCCTCACAGGGTCATGAACTATCTCATAATTGGTGGAAATAGCGACATCGCCCAAGATGTAATCACACGACTGCTCGACAATGGACACCACGTACACTGTCTTATTCGAAATGTTGAACAAAAAGATGCGCTATCCTCTCGTGGAATAACCGTAACAGTAGGAGACGCAACGAGCGAAGATGACATGAAACAATGCATCGCTGATGCAAAGGAGCAAGGTGACATAAACGGTTTGCTGCATTGCGTTGGATCGATTGTTATCCGACCACCGCATGCGCTGAACAAAGACGCATTTGAGGAGGTCATTACAACAAATCTCACCTCTGCCTTCCTTGCCCTATCCATTGCAGGCAAAGCCATGCTTCGTCAAGGAAAGGGGCGCATGGTCTTCTCCTCAAGTGTGGCAGGTTCTCTTGGATTGGTT
>CAXDRT010000088.1:0-7381 GCA_963991835.1 uncultured euryarchaeote | reverse complement strand
GTCAGATGTGTATAAGAGACAGCGATTGTTTCTGTTCTCGGTCACGTTGACCATGGAAAAACAAGTGTTCTCGACTTGGTTCGTTCACTTGGTAGCGAGCGCCAAGCCAGCGTCATGGATCGTGAAGCTGGTGGAATTACTCAACACATCGGTGCAACAGAAGTACCTGCAAAAATTCTCAATGAAACATGTGCTGAGTTAATGCAAGGACGTCCATTCAAATCACCAGGATTGCTCTTTATCGACACGCCTGGCCACCACTCATTCGCTTCTCTTCGAAATCGTGGTGGAGCTCTGGCAGATATTGCCATTCTTGTTGTTGATATCATGGAAGGTTTGCAACCTCAAACAATTGAGTCAATCAATATTCTCAAACAAACAAAGACTCCATTCGTTATCGCTGGAAATAAAATAGACAGAATTCATGGATGGAGATGTCAGAAAGATCGTTCCTTCCTTGCATCGTTGCAAGACCAACGTCAAGATGTTGTAGATTTGTTCCAACAGCGTTACTGGAAACTTGTTGGCCAAGTTTCAGAGCATGGAATCAATCTAGAACGATACGACCAAATCAAGGATTTCAGACAGTCATTCCCACTCGTTCCAATGTCTGCTAAAGAAGGTGAAGGATTGCAAGATCTTCTCACCGTTACAGTTGGACTAGCAGAACGGTTCCTTGAGGATCGCCTTACAGATACACTCGGGCCTGCTGAAGGAACCATCCTTGAAATGAAAGATGAAATTGGGATGGGGAAAACAATCGATGTCATTCTTCACCGTGGTTCCCTCAACGTAGCCGATACGATTACTGTCGTCAGTGCGGATGGTCCATTTGATGTTCGTATCAAGGGGCTGAAGCGTGCTCGTGGTATGTCAGAGATGCGTGATGCAGGAGATCGATGGGAATCAGTCGATACTATTCATGCTGCAGCAGGTGTCAAAATTATTGCACAAGGGCTTGAAAAATCTCTAGCAGGAACAACAATTCGACTCTCAAGCGAAGAAGCATGGGAAGAAGCCCGCAAGGAAACCCAGGTCTCTGTTGAACTCGATGAGGAAGGAATTGTCATCAAAGCAGACACCATTGGTGGACTAGAAGCTCTTGCATTTGAACTCAAAAAAATCGAAGTTCCTATTCGAAGAGCAACCGTTGGCCCAGTCAACAAAAGAGATCTCATGACTGCTGAGGCTGCTAGTAGTCCCTTGAATCAGATTATTCTCGGGTTTTCAATCGAACCAAACAATGAAGTTCGTTCCCTTGTCAATCAAGGCGATGATAGCGTAACGTGGATTGGCGGCGATATCATTTACCACATTATTGACCAATTCGAAGAATGGAAGGAGAAACGCAAAACAGCAATTGATGCTGCAACCCGAGAGAACCTCATTTATCCAGGTAAACTACTCTATCTTGAAAATCATACATTCCGTAACAAAGGACCTGCGATTGTCGGTATGAGAGTTCTTGGTGGACGAGTCCATCTTGGTCAGCGATTGATGAAGGTCGACGGGACTGCTGTAGGTCAAATTCGAAGCCTTCGTTCTCGTTCAAGTGAAGAACTGAAGGAAGCAAAACAAGGTGAAGAAGTTGCAGTTGCTATCAAGGGACCCACCGTTGGAAGACACATCGAAGAGTTAGAACAGTTCTACGTGGACATCCCAGAATCCCACGTCCCTCGACTTGCGAAGGTTGAATTGACGGAACTCGAAAAGGAAATTCTTGAAGAGATAATCAAACTCCATCGTAAGGATGATCATTTCTGGGGTCGTCGGCACATTGCGTGATGTTTGTTCGACGTAAGAACGGCATACATTCAAGTATCATGTCAAGCGGTCGTAAGGCTGAGAACACACTAGGTGATTCATGATGGATGCTGGATTTTCACAACAAAATAGCGGTGGAGACGCCCGTACACAAGATCTCATTCGAACCGTTGCAGATATTTCAAGCGCTTTGATGAATGAAGTTAGCAAGGTTATTATCGGTAAAAACGAGAACCTACGGCGAGTAAGCGTTGGTATTCTTTCTAACGGTAACATGCTACTGGAAGATTTTCCAGGACTTGCCAAAACGCTTCTAGCAAACACCTTCGCTCGTGCCCTTGGATGTAAGTTTAAGCGTGTTCAATTCACTCCTGATTTGCTGCCTTCAGACATTATGGGTACGTACATGTACGATCAAAAGTCTGGTGAATTCAAGTTGCGTGCAGGTCCATTGTTCTCGAACATTCTACTTGCTGACGAGATTAACCGTGCTCCTCCAAAGACTCAAGCAGCTTTGCTTGAAGCAATGGAAGAGAAGCAAGTAACCATTGAAGGTATTACGCACAAACTTCCTGCTCCGTTCGTTGTTCTTGCAACACAAAACCCAATTGAACAAGAAGGAACCTATCCGCTTCCTGAAGCGCAAATGGACCGTTTCCTCATGAAAATGAGTATGGGTTACCCAGACCGTGCTGAAGAGAAAGCAATTCTCGCTCGTCGTAAGTTGCGTGGAAAGGATGGACACGATGTTGAACAAATCACTTCTCCAAAGAAGGTCGTTGCTATGCAAAAGGCACTGGAAACAGTTCATGTTGATCCAGCAATTCTTGCATACATCGTTGAAATCGTGCAGCGTACTCGTGAAGACCATCGTGTCACCAACGGTGCTTCTCCTCGTGCATCTCAATCATTGTTCAAGACAGGACGTGCCGCAGCAGCTATTGCTGGACGAAACTATGTCATTCCTGACGACATCAAAGGAATTGCACTGCAAATTATCTCTCACCGTATCAATATGAAGCCTGAAGCAAAGATTCGTGGAATCACTGGAATGCATATCGTTCGAAAGATTCTCTCGGAAGTTCCAGTTCCTGTAATTTCTTGAACATAATCGCCTGTTGAAGGCTGAAGTTCAAAATGGGTGACCTCTTTAGGTTGCATTGAGGGGAGCACAAATGACAATGAATCCGTACAAAATGGTCATCGCTGTTGCCAATCAAAAGGGTGGTTGCGCTAAGACCACAACCGCAGTTAATCTTGCTGCTGCACTTGCTAAAGGGAATCGAAAACAAGGTGTTCCTCCTGCAAAAGTATTGCTTGTAGATCTTGATCCTCAAGGAAACTGTGCTACATCATTTGGTATTGAGAAGAAGAACATCCGACGTACTGCGTACGATGTTCTTGCAAATGATTCAGGTGAAGAACTTCCATTGATGGAGGAATATCTGCTTACACCTAGAGAACTTACTGATGCAATGCAGAAGGCGTTTATTCTACGTAAAGGAAAGAAGGCCCCTCAGAACTTGACGATCGACAATCTCTGGTTGCTTCCAAGCGACATCCATCTCTCAGGAGCAGAAATTGAACTGTCTCACAAAATTGGACGTGAGACGAGACTTCGAGAGGGGCTCGAGCCCATCATTGATGAGTTTGATTACATCGTTATCGATACTCCTCCATCTCTTGGTTTGCTCTCGATCAATGCAATGTGTGCTGCCAATTGGGTTATGGTCCCTGTTCAAGCAGAATACTATGCTCTTGAAGGATTTAGTATGTTGATGAACTCGATTAAGATGATTCAGAAGCGTATTAATCGTAATCTGAAAATCTTCGGTGTTGCAATGACCATGGTCGATGCTCGCTCAAAACTCAGCCGCCACGTCTGCACAGAAGTGAGTCGTAAGATTCCAAATAAGGTCTTCAACACAACGATTCGTCGACTAGTCAAGGTCGCTGAAGCGCCTTGGAGTGGTGCTCCAACTGTATTGTTAAATGAGCCAAGAGCGAGTGGAGCTGGTGCAGGATCACTTGAATATTGGACACTTGCTAAAGAATTCCATAACAGAGTTCAATCGATGCGTCGTGAATTCGGTGTCAAAGAGCACCCGAGATTATTGAGTGGTCGACGTTAAAGGGTTGAGAAATCAACGCTTTCGACTTCCTTTCGCGCGGTCAGGTTAAGTACGAATGCGTACGCATTCGATTTGGGATGCATATATGACTGGAGAAGGAATGACCTCTGTAAGTGTAAGTTATGAAGTTCGTAGACAATTGAATACTATGCGGACGGTGAATGGACATAAGAGCGTAAATATGCTTCTTGAAGACATTATTCGAGCACATAAAATGGCTCGAATGCGTGGTGAACTCGATGTGCTGCAAGAACATCTCAAGCGAGTTGCTGACGTGAACGTTGAGCATTTAGTCAGTCGATTGAACATGGCTCCATTCAAGGTTTGAGGTGATTGAAAATGATGGCATGGCGCCCTCCTGGTTACCTCCTAACAACACAACAACTTGTTCGTGCTCTGTTTGATGATTCAACGGATGAATCTAAATTATTGACTGCCGCTGCTGCAGGTAAAGTCGAACTTTTCGCTCTTAACAAATCATGGAATGCAGTTCTATGGTTGATTGTGAACACACTCAAAGAAGATGGAAAGCCAATCTACTCCGGAGATGAACTCAAAAATTTGCGTTCCTGTTTACCTATTGAGTGGCGTTGATCACTGGTCACCCATCTTAGCAAGGTATTCGTGACCATACCATTTCCATTGGTCCATTGTCCACCCTTCAGGTAGACCTCCTGCAGGCAATGGAGGAGCTTCTTTTGGCTCTTCTACGGCTGGTTCTGGTTCTGCCTCAGCCTGTGGCTCAGGTGTTGATTCGCCCAGTGTAGCAATCGATTCAATGGATGCTTCATCACTAAACAATTCTTCAGCAGATACTTCCTTTGATGATTCAATGACTTCCTCTTCCTTTTCTTGTTCTTCAAGATCCAATGGTTTGACATCTTCGCCCCAGAGTGAGTCTGATTCGACGCCTCCAAAGGCAGAAGACCCTGCAGTCCCTTCCAATGCCTCATCCATTGCGGCGGAGGTTGGTAGTCCTGCTTCACCGTAAGTTTTCGATATCTGAGTCGATTTACGGCGTGAAGAGATTATTCCAATGATGACAATAACCAAGGTCAAGATTCCAAACAGTCCGCCTCCATAGACGAGTGCGTCGTTCATTGCATCGGACTTATACCATTCTTCATCAGTCGATGCTGATTCCGATGTTGTATTCCAACTTGAGAATGTTTCAGGAGTTTGATTTGCTGCTTGAGAATCTGCAACGTATTGTACATAGGCTGGAGTTCTCCATCCAACGCAGACATCTCTCACATCTGTAAAGTCAAGATTACAATGGTCTTGAATGGTTTGAATTCGCGCATCGTTATCATTGTAATCTGAATTCGAACCGGTTCCGTCTCTATCGATATCGAGATATTCGTTTGGATCTAGATCCATATCTTTCGATTCTGAACCATCAGCCCATCCATCGCCATCTTTGTCCTCACATCCAAAGGATTCGAGTTCAGTATTCTGAAGAGGATCTTCTGGATCGGGCAACCATGCTTTGGTTGAACTTCCTGGTTTTGTTGGACACTTATCAGGCATAACACCTGTGGCATTGTCTCCATATCCATCGCCATCGCCATCAGCCCATTGTGAAATCATATCTGGAAGGGCATCTGCACCTTGTTCAGCAGTCCAATTCTCATCAGGATCAGAATAGCCATCGAGATCTCCATCTGGACATCCATAACGATCCTTTGTTGAGAATCCATTGATCAATGGACAACCATCTGCGAGTGTTCCTTGAGCATTATCTCCGTAACCATCTCTGTCAGTATCTGCCCACTGTGAACTATCTGCGGGATAGGCATCACCATCTTGGCCATCGGAGTTATCTCCGTATCCATCACCATCAGAATCGATGGTTTGATCTGGATTGGATGGGAACATATCCGAATTATCTCCAACACCGTCGCCATCAGAATCAATACTTTCATCTGCAATATTTGGGAATTCGTCGCTGTTATCACCAACACCATCACCATCTGAATCCAATGACTCATTTGGATCGGTTGGGAAAGCATCCAATGCATCAGTGACTCCATCTCCATCACTATCAACGTCATACAAGCGTACTCGTGTTGAAGATGTAAATCCAGAAATGATGTACACTTCTCCATTATCGCCTTTTAGTGAAGCGATTACTTTTCCACTGCTATCGTACATATCGCCTTCCTGGAAGGTTTGTACGTCAACAACAATAATTTCACCTGATTGTGTACCAACGTGATAGGATGCAAAGTCCATCTGTTGAATGTAGACAATTTGGGGACTTGAACTGATTGAAATCATCTCATAGGTGTAATCACTAAGATTGTAACGGAATAAATCCCCACCAGCAGTTCCAACCATCAAACGGCCTTGAGCGTCGATATCAAGTGTATTTACTGCCGATGACATATCAGTAAGTTGTTGGACCAAAGTCCCAGTATTATCGTGAACCTTGACTCTGTTATCGTATCCTCCAGTAAGGACATGACCATCTGATGTAACCAACATCGATGTCATTCCGCCTGTGTGAGAATCGGTGACAACACCTGTTTCCACGCCTCCACTGTATTCTGCAGCTCTTCGTTGACCTGGGAAGTAGCCAATCCAGACATCGCCATCATTATCCCAATCAACGGCATCGACTGGATTTGATGTATTGATGTATTGAGTAATTATTTGCTGTGTCATTTGGATGATGACAACACCTGAATCATGTGCTACAGAAACGAGATTCTCACCAGAGTCGACTCGAGCAGAATTTGCAGAGATGTTGAGATCAAGACTCCAAACCTCCGTATGAACTCCAGATTCGAATGTGTTGACTGAGAGTGTACCTGAACCTGTTACCATCAAAACTTTTCCATCAGTTAGTTGCTCCCAAGCAACGACTTTTTCATTAATCTGTTCGGTTTGTCCAGCGTCGATTAGAGACGCTGATGTCGATAAAACAGGTGCTAAAATCGGCAGGAGAAGCAAACAAAGGACAATCGTTGCTACGGTTCGCATAGTACGGGGAGTACGAAGGGAATTATCAAACAGACGCATGATTGTCCAATCAAGATTCGTCTGATTCTTCATCAGCTATCTTCATTTGCGGAAGGACTGGAGTAATGGAGGCAGTCTTCACTTCCTTCTTTGGAGTTGAGATCGGCGTTAGGCGTTGAACAGGTCGTAGCGTTGCGGTTCCAGTAGAATCTTTTGGAATCACATTCAATGATTTCATTGTTCCCGTTATAGGACGCATTGTTGCAGATTCTGTTTCAACGACCTCTTCTTCAATTGCATCTGATACGTCACGGCGTGTAATTCGGGCTTCATCATCGCTTGTTCCGAACGCTCCGTCTTCACCAGGTGTAATACTAACCTCAACCGCACCAACTGGTACAATGATTTCCTCAGCAGGTAACTGCTGAGTTGCTTCTACGACTGGAGTTTGAGGTTGAAGTGGCATACGCAGCTTACGCTCGAGAGGCTTCGGCAGAGCGACCTCAGGTGATGTACCAATA
>CAXDRT010000087.1:0-7549 GCA_963991835.1 uncultured euryarchaeote | reverse complement strand
CCGCGACCGACGGATTAAGAGTCCGTCGCTCTACCTGACTAAGCTACAGGCCCACGCTGGCCTCTGTCAAGATGTATTTAATCATCATGGGACAAAGTCGTCCCAGCATCCTCTCGCAATGCAGAAAGCGCATCTCCTGGTTTGCAAAGGATTGAACGCATTCCTGGTGAAGAACGAACTGCTTGAATCATGCTCGAAATTTTTGGACCCATCGATCCTTCTGGAAATTGCCCTTCTGAAAGGTATTTTTCAGCCTGTGAAACAGTCAAAGCCCGGTGTTGTTTTTGCTTGTCAGATCCAAAATCAGTATACACTGCATCAACACCTGTGGAAATAATCAATGCTTCCGCCCCTAATTCTGAAGCAAGTAAAGCAGAGAGACGATCTTTATCGATTACTGATGGAATTCCTTTGAATTGTTTTTCTTCGTTCATAATTGGAATTCCACCGCCACCTCCACAAATAACAACTGCACGTTGCTGTACAAGTGTTCGAATCACATCAATGTCAAGAACACTCATCGGCATAGGACTTGCAACAACACGGCGAGGTCCGTTGATTGTCGTGGCAATATCCCAATCTCGTACCATGACCTCTTCCGCACTCAAGATAGGACCAACTGGCTTTGTTGGAAGTGAAAAGGCCTCATCTTTTGCATCAACAAGTACACGAGTCAACACAACTGCAGTTCGCTCTGGACGATGACGATGAGACAGAATGCTGTTGAGTTGAAGCGACAGTGTGTGTCCAATCATTCCCTGTGTAGCCGCAACCCATTCGTCCATTGAATGAATCAAGTCTGAATCCATTGACATCAATGCGCCTACTTGCGGACCATTTCCGTGTGTTAGAACAACAGACCAATCTGCCTCGAGTAAATCCACGACATCGCTCATCACTTGGGCGAGGATCATTGCGTGTTCATCACTGGATGCACCTCCTGGTGGTGCCAGGGCGTTTCCTCCAATTGCGTATACCACTATTTTGGACACAGAAGGCAAACCAGCCTCGACATGTTTGATGCTTTCGCCTTTTTTATCAAACAGACGCACAAATCTGCATCTGTTTGAAAACTCCAGACTTCAAACATGATATGCTATGACATGAACGGAGGTTCATGGCCAAAGACATATGGATTGGAGATGTCCAAAACGGCGACCATGATGGCAAAGAAGTAGAACTGAAAGGATGGGTAAAGAGAACCCGTGGTTCCAATAAGATTCGATTCGTGGTTCTTCGAGACTCTACGGGGACAATACAGTGTGTTGCAAAGCGTGACGCCGTTGGCGATGAACAATTCGAAGCCATTGCTTCAGCACTGATCGAATCCTCTGTCATCATCAACGGAACAGTGAATGTTGATGAGCGAAGTGAAGGTGGACACGAACTGGTTGTTTCTTCAATTGAGATTATTGGCCCTGTTGACCCTGAACGACCGTTTCCAATTACAGAATCTGCGATGAAAGCTGCGGATGGTGGAGAAACGGAATTCCTTCTCGACAACCGTCACTTGTATCTTCGAACAGGACGAATGACGACCATGCTCAAAATGCGTTCATCTGTCTTTGGAGCAATTCATGGCTATTTCAGAGATTTAGATTTCATTGAATATCAAGCACCAAACTTTGTCGCAGGAGCTGTTGAAGGTGGTTCAACATTGTTTGAAGTCCCTTATTTTGGAAGAAAGGCTTACCTGACTCAATCATGGCAACTCTATGCTGAAGCTGCAATGCCTGCTCTAGAGCGTCTGTACACAATCGCCCCTTCATTCAGGGCTGAGAAATCACGGACACGCCGACATCTTACTGAATTCTGGCATGCAGAAATGGAAATCGCTTGGGCTACAAACGACGAGGTTATGACTCATGGAGAAGGTGTGGTACGTCACATTGCAGCAACACTCCTTGATGAAAGAAGTACAGAACTTGAATCGCTTGGTCGTGATTTGGAACTTATCGCACGTTATGCAGACACACCATTCCCACGAATGCGTTATGATGAGGCTGTTGAAATACTTCAAGGAAAAGGAGTTGATGTCGAATGGGGACAAGATTTGGATTACTCAAAGGAAAAGATCTTGACACAAGATTTCGATGTACCCCATTTCCTTACACATTACCCTAAAATCGCTAAACCATTCTATCATCGTGAAGACCCAACAGATGACAAATATGTCCTTTGCCACGATTTGTTAGCACCTGAAGGATACGGTGAAATCATCGGTGGAGGAGAACGTACTTGGTCTGAAGAAGAGATTCTTGCCCGCCTTGCTGAAGAAGGAACATCTCCTGAAGCATACCAATTCTACATCGATACACGAAGTTATGGCGGTGTACCACACGGTGGATTCGGACTTGGAGTTGACAGAGTTTGTTCCTGGCTTAGTGGTGCTGATCACATTCGTGAAGTCATCCCATTCCCGAGAGATTCTCGACGAGTTACGCCTTGAGGGTGAAGAATGACGACAATTGTAGCACTTGGATGCGGATTGGTTGGCGAATTTGTCGTCCAACGTCTCGTTGATGACGGACATTCGGTTGTTGCAGTCGACCTACACTTGCCCGATTCAATCAAAAACAACACCCAGATTAAATCTATAGAAGGAGATGCAAAGAAATATATTTCTACTCTCGAAGGTGATGAGATCATCATCAATATGTTACCTGGACGAATCGGCCATGGCATTCGCAAAGACCTTGTTGTCGGAGGCCACAACATCGTTGATCTCGCATTCACTGCAGAAGATCCACAGCAATTGGATGAACTTGCAAAGGAACATGGAGCCACGATGATTTGGGACATTGGAATCGCTCCAGGATTGTCCAACATGCTCTTAGCACACGCTCAAAGAGAACTTGGTTTCCTTAACAAAGCTACAATCCATGTCGGTGGGAATCCAACTGAGCCAGATGAGGAATGGTCCTACATGGCTCCTTTTTCACCATCTGATGTCATCGAAGAATACACGAGACCTGCTCGAATTCTTAGAGATCAAACAGTCGTGGAAGTACCAGCTCTTACGGAGCGACATCAGATTGAAGTTGAAGGAACTGACGGAATGGAAGCATTCCTAACTGATGGGCTGAGAAGTGTTCTTGATACAATCAATGCTAACGATATGGCAGAATACACTGTTCGTTGGCCCCAACACATTGACAGGTGGATTGCAGAAGGCCATTCCACCCCCGAAGAAGATCTTCTCAAAGCCTGGAAGTTTGATTCGAACAGAAATGAATTCACTTGGATGAAGGTCTACTGTGAAAGCCAACAGGATTCAAAACAATGGATTGTAGCAGACTATGGTAAAGATGGGGATGGATCGATGGCACGAACAACTGGTCTGGTCACTTATGCACTCGCATCGCGCTTTGCTACACTTGGTACAGAAGCATGTGGACTTGCAACCGGAGTTCACCCCCCTGAAAATGTCAATGAAGAAACGCTTAACGCAGTACTTGAAATCTTCAAGTTACACGATGTAAATGTTGTTTCATAACATTGGCTCATCACATTGAGGACAAGGCATTCCGGGAATAAATTCTCCAAGGAGAAAACCGCAATTCAAGCACATCGTTGAGACCATATCGTCAAAATCTGACATGGTTATCCATGCGCATGGACCTATTTTATTCTAAGGAAGAGGGTTCGCCTCTTCTTTACCTCTAAATTTCTTAATGAAGCGAAAGAGAATTCTTGAGAATATCATTGAAGCAATAAAGATCAGAATCGTTGCCCACCAAGGTGCATCGGTACTGGTGGCAAAGAAATAAGCAACGAGTAGAATGCCAATACCGTAAACAGCACGAAATGCTGAATAGAGCATGAATGATTGAAAAACAGGGTTATCACGCATTCGTGAAAACCAAGACTCTCCCTCCATGGTGACGCCTAGCCAATCTAGATTTCAAGACTTCCTAAAGAAAAAGAGTCCAAAAATCAGTAGAAGAATTACTCCTCCTCCACTCGCATACAACATAGTTTGATCCGATTTAACATCCAAACCAACCTCTGACTCCTCAGACTGAGGCTCTTCTGCAGGAGACTCAAGTAGTTTCAGAGTAAGAGTAACACTGCTTTTTTCGCAACCTGAATTCTTGCATTCATAGTCAGACATAGCATAGATATCGATGGTAAAATATTCTGTCAAGAAACCATTTTCGAGAACGGCTGAACTTGATGAAGTTGAAGGGGTCTTAAGATTGAAAAATACAGTCGCTGGTGCCCCTTGAGGGTCCATGTTCACTGAATTCATAGGGAAAGAGATAATGAATCCAGCTTCTTCAAGCATGTCTAGTGAGTAATCTTCGATACCAATTTTTATCATATCATTGCCATTTCCGAGATTGAATAACTTCAATTTAACGTCAAATACCACATTCACATTAAATTCCACATATGCCTCACTTAGTTGCACATCACATTTGCCAAATTGCAAAATATCAATCATAATCGAAGAATCATCTTCGGCTACATTTGGAGGAGGAGCCCCGTTCATTTCGACAACTTGTGCATTTACGATTGATGTGATGGCTTGCTTCAGCATATTTTCCTCTGCTCTGTATGTGACTTGAAAGTCAAGGTCTTCACCTGGACCCACCGTTACCGAACCTGGGGCAGAATGAGCAAGATTAGAAGCATTGACTGTAATATCAATCTTCTCTTGATAGACTGTTGGATTTGATACTGTACAGGTTACTGTGCCTATGCCACTTAATCCAGGAGATACCTCGATGGGTATCAATTCATCACATTCAATCGATACTGAAGCTGTTGGTGATTGGGCGGCAACAGGCATATCTAGGGGCATTAAAGATACAATAATCCCTGCCATTACCAACCAATGTAATACATATCGCATATCACCCCTAGTAACTGGAAGCACAAAAAGGTGCAACCTACCAAGGAGCATTCGTTAAAGCGAATTGAAGTGGTTTCGACATGAGTCTAGAACCAATGAAAGATCCTTCTCACGAATTACTTCGTTTGCATAAGGGATAGGTCGCTCATCCCAGGGATTGAAACAAATTGCATGGGCTGCTTCCTCGAACATTCCGATATCCCCTGCTGAATCACCAACTGCAATGATGCGGTTTGAATCGACTCCAAGTCTCCTTTGAAGCATACGGACAAGCGCTCCTTTACCGTCCATTTGAACTTGATAACGCCCAAAATCAGCAACCGGCAATGAACCATCTGCATTTTCAGAACCTACAAGCCAACCATTTGTAAAAACATGCAATCGCGTATCATAGCCATTTGCAAGATGTTTCGAAGTATGTCGATCGATTCCACCCCAACGTCTCTTCCACTTGCTATCACTTGGAAAAAGAGCAGATATATCTCGAGCAGTTTGTTGTAAGCCACCACTTACTATGGCTACATGATGCCCATCATTGAGTAATTCTTGAATGAGAAGTTTGTAGTTTTTCATCATAGGCATGCCTTCCATACAAGCACGTAAGTCCGCATCGCTTATGGGAAAACCATGCTTCTCTAACCAACTATCTTTGATGAGTGCCACATCGAGTTTAATCCAATCCCACTCATCCAGAAGTCCTTGATTGTATAATTCAAAGGATTCATCATTATTGATTCCTAAATTATCATAGACAAATTGCCAAGTAGAGAGATGATCGACTAAAACGCGGTCCATATCTAAACAAATCAAACCAGTCATGGGATCACTCCTTGTTTGGCCACTCATATTGGGCTTGTATTTGCTCTACTTGCTTTCCCATGATGTAAAGCATCAATGCAATCATCATAGCAAAGAGGCCAAACAATGTCATGGCAATCGTTGCAAAGGTAACGCCAAGAGATTCTGTTGTTAATTCGGTAAAAGTATCAACAACACCTCCAGAGAGACGGTAACCGAGAATAAACAACACTAAACCTGGAATGCCGAATAAGAAGAGGGGGTGTCTTGATTGAATCATCCACATGAATAACTGAGCAAAACGGGAAGCTGTTGCAAGTGATTCACGTTGAGGGAGCGTAGGAAGTGTTGTTGATTGTACAATACGGACACGTAAATCAACGGATAGATCATGCGCAGTATTCGATATTGATGATTTTGAAAGTTCGATAAGGCCATCATGACTCAATGATGCATGTTGATACTGTGATTCAAAAAGAACACTCTCAGATGGACTCTCGACATCTCCTGAATCTGAGACTAATCCCACATACACATCCCATCCTTCCCTTGAACGATTCAGATGGAGAGGAAATTCTCGTAAGGACCATTCTTTGTTTACATTAATGATAAGATAATTATCAGCGGGTTCGAGCTCTGAATCACAGATAAGTTTGGAGATATGAAGTAAGTTATTTTCATCTGTTTCAAGCAACGTACAGCCGATTTCTTCAACGAGGATTTTAGTTTCGTCTTCTGAACCGAGGTCGATAAAGACAACATCGTCCGTTACTTGCCTTGCTCGAGTAAGAAAAGATACGACACGAAGTTCGATATCTTGACCGATGCCAATTACTCGCAAAGTGCCTTTAACCACAACCTGTGGTTGACGTCCTACCTTTCAATACTCCCTCACGTAGGACGAAACAGAACCCCTTTTGTGGACGAACGATTGGAACGTACATGCTGGAAGGACAATACATCGGTGTTGTCATCCCTGCACGTAATGAAGAGCAGCATATTCAAGCAGTTCTGGAGACACTTCCAGAGTGTGTCGATGTGGCTATTGTCGTCGATGATGGTTCAACTGATGAAACTGCTCAACGTGCAACATCAGTTCAAACTCCGTTTGAGAAAATTGTTCTACGCACTGATGGAATCGGGGTAGGAGGAGCAATTGATCGAGGCCACCAGCATCTACTCAAGACACTACGGCATCCATTCATTAGCGTCGTTATGGCAGGAGATGGACAAATGGATCCAACAAATATGCTTTCATTACTTCAACCGATCTTGTCTGGAAATGCAGATTTTGTTAAAGGAAATCGAATGATGAATGAGCGAGACATTGAACAAATGCCAACAACGAGACGACGAGCATCGCGAATCTTAGGATGGTTAACGACATTAGCGAGCGGAAAAAAAACCACCGACCCTCAGTGTGGATATACCGCTTCTTCTTCCACGTTGCTTCGACAATGGAATTGGAACAACTCATGGAGTGGTTATGGCTATCCAAATTATTGGCTGATTCATCTCTCATCGCAAGGTTGGAACATAACAGATGTACCTGTTCGAGCAGTTTATGGTAGTGAAACATCAGGAATTAAGCCTCGACGTTTCTTTTTCAGAGTGGGATTGATGATGGCAAAAGAACATCACAAACGTTGCTTTCAACATCTGAAAACCTCACCACTTATGTGGCTCGCATTTGCAACATATCTTCTTGGATATGCAAGCATATTTTGGGGGACGGTAAATCCTCTCAGTATTCTAGGGCTCCCTCTGTTTTGGTGGATTTCTCATCGTGTCGATAGACTCGCTATGTTCCGATATGATGGTGGGCGTACCAAGATTTGAACTTGGGTCCAAGCGTCCCAAACGCCCGAGTATAGGCCAAACTAACCCATACGC
>CAXDRT010000086.1:0-7560 GCA_963991835.1 uncultured euryarchaeote | reverse complement strand
GAAGTATATTCAACAAAGAACAAATTTCAAACCTAAGCAGGTAGCTGAAGTTCTGGGGATCATAATCCTGTTATTTGGATTATTTATAGAAGCACTGCTAATCTTTAATCACAAACCTTCTAGTTGTGCTGCAGTAGAAGTCCCCTCTTTCTTCGAATGTGGAAGTGATGGGCTTATTCTGATTGTTTGTATAATACTCAGCATTCCACTTTTTCTTATCACAACAATTGGAAAATCAAATTATAAAAAATGGTAGATTAAAACGCTGCAAGACTTGGCTAAAATATCTGATTTCCCTAAAAGTTCTATGACATCAAAATATGGTCGGGAAATGAGTATATTGTCACATGTAGAATCATTGCTCGGGGAAGAAGAATAATTTGCCTATACACAAGGGGCCCTTGTGCTTACCCGCATATACAACGGTACCCCCGATGTCGCATACGTACACATCGGGGCCCCTTGTGTACACTTGTTCAAATAAGTATGAAACATTAAATCATCTGGAGTGTTGGTATCGATGAGCAAGATGGATAGTAATCATGAATTCAACTCTGAAACAATCAAGTTATTTTGTTCCGATTATGGCCTTAATCTAAAATCGTTTGACTGGAAAGACTTCAGTATAGCAAGTCTGTTCCCCTCTCAAGGGATTGATGATTTCAAAGAGTCTTGGCTAAATCATGCAATCGCTGATTTAGCAAATATGGATGAAAAACAACATAAAATCGTATTTACCATAATCAATATGGCATGTGATCATTACTACAATCTACTTGAGGTTCTCTTAATGCTATACCCGCCCGTAGTTTTCAGAGATGAAATTATTGAAGAGGCAATGGAAGGAGTGGGTGCATTCATGATGTTTCAAGAAGTTAGTGAACCTGTGATTGAAGCATGGATGAGCAACAGAAAGAGTAATTCACGTTACGAACTGGATTCACGTCTTGAACTTATTTTAACACGGACTAACTTAACGAGAGCTGATGAGAGTGTTTATCGAGGAACATATAGTGACGAATTTTTTAAGCAATTTAAACAAATAAAAATGCTGATTTCAAAGACCGACATGAATAGAATTGTGAGGGAATGGGATGAAAAGTGCAGAGAGATACTGGTTTATCCGCATAGATTAGCAGATACTTCACTTACAGAGAAGCATGATTTAGTTGAGTACATCAAGCGAGAAAGAATGAAAATTTTTGATGAGGTTTGGTTGAACACACCTGATGATGAAGGTAATCAACTCCTGAAAGACATGTTATCTGCAATAAAAACTGATGATTATGAAGAATTTGACAGAACTATATCGAGTATGAATCATGCTTTTGGTGATACTGGATTTTCCATTTATACATTGATACTCGCCAGTAGACTGGACGATTCAAATGAGCAAATACGTAATAGAGCAATGCGCGGTATCTGGATTTCGTCTGATGACATTCCAATAGGAGATTTAATCGATATTGTCTCGGAGAAATTATTGTTATTTGGTCAGAATCATGGAGAATTCCTGCAAGAGATTGAAGGTATATTGAGGTTGGATATTCCGCAGGAGTTGGAAAGGATTCTCGATCTAACTTTGAAACGTTACTCTGGAAATCGTAAGGCAAAATATACTGATAAAATCCTTGACCAAGTTTTCTTCTTAGGCGATATCCAAAGAACAAATCACGAAGTCCTATCAGATATCTATAACCTGAGAGATAAACATCTAAATGACATCATGCCGCGCTGGAATAAGATCTTGGTAACACGCCTAAAAGCGGTTTTTGAAACTGGTAGCGATGAAGAAAAATGCAACGCTGCCTCTATACTTTCAGATGGAAAAATACCTAATGTTGAAGAGATTATCAAATACATAGAGGCTAATGAGGCTCCAATTGTCAAATATTGGTTAAATCTTCCAAACAAGCAAGGCTACACTAGAGATACTATGCATCAAGAGTTCGCAAGCAGCGGAGACATACGCGACAAAATACTCAAAGGTCTGAAGAACTGATTGAAATCATTTTCCGCATATGTACATGGGGTTCTCCATAAGACCCATGTAGAGATTACAAACAAATGCATGGGTTCGCAGTGGGTCATATTGAACCGTACCCTTCAATACGCATACATACACAACGGCACCAGATGTTTTCAGATGAAAAGTATTGATTCATGCAGCGTATTAGTTTTTAAAATTCAAAACACTGGAAGTGTTAATGCGAAATAAAATTTTAGTTGTAATTTTGTTTTCAATACTGTTGATACCTCATACCGTTTCAGCTGAAGATACAGATGGCGATGGTTATCCTGATGAAACTGATCACAGAGATGAAGAAGATGCGCATATTATCTTGTCATTGGTCAGTTGGGATGGAAATTTAAGTGGGGAATGGGATTCAGGTGATGGGGCTCCAGACCCTTATTTTGAAGTCTGTGTATACGCAGATGATGAATTGGTTGATTGTTATGATAGCCCTCAATGGGAGGATGTTTTCGAGCTCAGTAATGCGTGGAATTTGACAATAAATATACCAGATGATTCGTCTAACATCCGGTTCCTTATTGAATGCAGAGACAAGGATATTGCTAACGATGACGAGTGCGACATGCAGAATAATCCCGGAGAGTGGAAAGGAGAATTCTTCTTCAGTTGGTTGACAAATACAGAGAGTGAAGTTGAGTTATCTGGATATGGAGATGATTCGAGACAGAATAGAGATGTGAATTCAACATGGAAAGTCATTTCTCCAACTACTGAGCCTACGGATTCAGATGGGGATGGATATGATGATGAATCCGATGAATTCCCAAATGACGAAACAGAATGGGCTGATTCTGATGGTGATGGAATAGGCGACAACTCTGATGATTTTCCCAATGACGCAAGTGAAACAAAGGATAGCGATGGAGACGGATATGGCGATGAAACCGATGTTTTCCCGAACGACTCAACGCAATGGTCAGACCGTGATGGAGATGGTTATGGAGACAACCGTACTGGACTAAATCCGGACAATTGTCCAGACAGCCCGACAACAAACGTAGGGTCAGATGGTTGTTCATTGAATGAAACTTTGGATTCTGATGGCGATGGCGTGCTCGACTCAAAAGACCAATGCTCAAACACTGAGACTAATGCATCTGTTGATCTCGATGGTTGTTCAATCAACCTCCAAACCGATTCTGAGGAAGATTCGTTTTCAAATTTACAATATTACTCTGCTGTAGTCGGTATCATTGGAGGAGCGCTCGGCATTATCGGATTTATTCTGAAGAGATTGAGCGAAAGAAAGGCTAAAGTTCAAGAAAAAGCAGACAGACAAATACAAAATTTCAGAGACCAGAAAATAGTTGAGACCGCACAGACTGTTTCAACATTACATGATGAAATTACGAAAGAGTAAATCTATCGTCTAGACAAGTGTATACAACATGCCCTTATGGGATTATCCAGAAACCCTCAGATACTATATGGACGAACGGAAGGCTCGGAATCTTTGCTAAGAAGGCCGACACCAGGAGGGGAATGCACCATTCGACTCAGCACTTTCAATCCTATCTGAATATTTTGAATCACTATAACCAGAATCTGCACTTATGTAAGCAATGCAATTCTCTTCGAGCAACACATCATCATCGCCGTATGGGGCAAGGAATAAGATGTCATCTACAACTTCATATTCGAAAATGTAATAGTAATCCTTACTTTCAAAAAGACGTAGTTCACCTTCACCCGAACTCCAAGAGATGAGTGTGTTTGTAGTCTCAGTAACGTCACCATCATTCTCTAATATCAATTCGTCCACTGGGTTTGTCCAGGTACCTACTAAATCAGGGTCAAATTCATCATTGCCCATGTTGGCAATCCCTGCAAGTAGGATCAATACAAATAATGCAAAAAGTGAAGTTATTGCGTAAATCCCTTTTGCAGTGCTGGATTCTGAAAATTTCCTCATTTCAAACCATTTAATTTCATTCGTCAAAGCTTTATTGATTAATGCACCTCCAGCTGAGATAAACAAAATCGGGGTGATGTATGAAAGAAAGCCCAAAAAGAAAGTAATATTCGTTCCTGTAAAGGAAAGCAGAAAGTCCAATATTCCAAATACGATTAAGACATAACCCACAAATGAGACATAGTCCTTTGTTCCAGAATATTGAGATTCAGAGGTTATATTTACAAGTTGGTGAGTAAATAGTTCGGGGTGTTCAGGTTCTCTGGTTTTTTGTTGAACTGTTTCTTCATCATGCCTGATTGCACCATTTTGAATGGCTTCTAATTGTTTTTCAGTAGGGACCCATTCGCCTTCAACCATTTGCCAAAAGCCATCTTCACTGATCCCACTCATAAAACTCAATCAGAAATCGCGTATTTCAACTTGTTGCGGATTATATTCACGAGGCACTATCTAGGTTGATGGATTGGCTTAAGTGAAAAGACCAGTGTTTGAAAGGGAAGCGTCTCATTCGATCTGCTCAAATGAGAACGAATCTACTTTACTACAACGGTTTTTATTATTATTTTATTCGCCTTTGAAAGAAAGTACTTGTTCCCCGTAAGATATGGATGGTGGTGCTGACATGTATGGTGCCATGTTATTCATTAATTCTGCAAATGCAGCTTGAGATACATCTAGGTGTTCCTTACTTTCGTAAGCCGCTATACCGACAAACTCAATTTCACTTATTCGTATTAATCTGCTAGTGATTAAGCCATTTATATTGCCTATGCTTTCTCGTAATGATTCCATTGTGGTCATTGCTTCATCATACATTCCTGGTCGCACTGTTGCTTGGGTTATTCTATAGTACATATCTCGGCCTGTGTTAATATGATTGATGACTGTTTCGGAAGGGATACTTCAATACCCATTGCTAAGGGATTGACAGTTCTAATCTCAACTGATTTATATCACACTAGATTGGCTAGAAACAATGGTAACGTCGTCTGAAGTCTTCGAAGTCATCGTTGTTAGCATGCGAGATGCTTTTCTTGCCGTAACCGTTTTTGTTGCTGCAATGGTTCTTTTATTCAGTTGGTTACAGTATATTACTGCTGGAAAGTTCGTTGATGCAATACGAGCGAATAAACGCTGGCAACCAGTGATTGGGGCTCTTATGGGGATTACTCCAGGTTGTGGTGGAGCCATTGTTATGATGCCAATGTACGCTCGTGGATATGTCACTTATGGCACTGTCATAGCAACCCTCATTGCCACTTTAGGCGATGCAGCATTCGTCTTAATTGGTGCTGCAGTTACTGATTCATCGTTTATTGCCCCAGTTCTTGCCGTGCATTTTATTTCGTTTATTGTCGGAGTTTCTTGGGGCTATCTTGTGGATGGCATGAAGATCACTCCTCGCAACCCTCTGGGGAAATATGGTCCCACATTTGAAAACAACGATACTCCAGAAACCGTGCTTGAAAGTGAAGATGTAGATGCGCATGAAGTCCTAGATGACCTTGGCAGAGAAGATGAAGGCGGCTGGGGATATTTCCTTCTTCACCAAGGCTACACAGTTTGGTGGATGGTTACAGCCCTCGGCCTCATATTTGCAGTTCTGTTGTTGGTTTGGAGTGCTCAGGACGCTGATTACGGCCTTGAAATTGATTACAATCCCTTGCATCTAGACGGTTTTATTACCTGGGTTGGTTTAATTGGTACATCCTTGTCAATCATCCTCTACATCTCCCAGAGAAATTGGATTAGAGACGATACAGAAGCATCTATTGGCGACAAGCTCTATTCAATGCGGGAAACAATGATCCATTCTGCAAGTGAAACAGCATTCGTCACTTTTTGGGTGATGGCCGCGTACCTCGTTTTCGAATTCTCAATGTTATTCTCGGGCATGACAGATGCTGATTTAGCACAATACGGTGATGGATTTATTGCGGTAATCGTTGCTTCATTTATTGGATTAATTCCTGGATGTGGCCCACAAATCATCGCCATTACTGCATATACCAAGGATCTCATTTCATTTCCAGCACTTACAGCCAATGCTATCAGTCAAGATGGAGATGCTCTATTCCCGTTACTGGTAAGGCATCGGGCAGCGAGCCTCTGGGCGACGATACATACCACAATACCAGCACTTATTGTCGGAATTGGCTTGATGGTGTTTGGAGTCAGTTTCTAATTCAGTGGTTCGGTTGTATTTGAAAATGAGTCGTTGTTGAATCGTTTCTCAAGATCAGAAACTCTTTCCATTGCATGTAAAGTTCGAAACTAGAATCTCAAGTGTGCAACGAGGTTTACCCTTTTCACTCTAAGTTGAGCGGCTTCCTCGTCATGGCGTAAATCAAAGCCACTGCCAAAAAAATCCCTGACAGAATCATTCCACCCATACAAACGCCTGCAGCAGCCATACCTGATCCAAGTTGACCTTCTGGAGTATTATCCTTTTCACTTACAATGAAGGTAATAATAATCGTAAGCAACAGCGATATAAACGGTAAAACGCCTAAAAACATACCCAAATTCAAATTTGGTTTTACTTTAAATTTATATTTACATCTCGGGCATGTTATTGCTCCATGGTAGTCTGATGGATATCTTAGTAATCCACTGCATGAGGGACAATAAGTTTCCTTCTTTTCAATAGTTGCCTCCTCAATTATTTCTTCTGGATTTGAGATGACTATAGACGTAGTTTCTTCATCATCTATGGATAAAAAAACCTCTCCGAACTCTTCAAGTCGTGAAATGAGTTCCGATTTATTTCCAGATACAGTAAGATCTTGTTCTCTGAGAAGCCGCTTTAATTCAATAACAGTTAGTGAATTGAGGTCCCTCATATCAGCACTAATGGGAGCGAAAGCATAAGTTTTGGCCCGTCGCAAAATCAACTTAAGTTCATATTTTAAATCCAAATCGTTGGATTTGTTTCAGGTCCACGGCGGTGGTTGCGAGAATGAAAGGGGCATCGGCCCTTAGGGCGTTTTACTGCGGAGTTGTGTGGCGATCAAAACAACCGAAATGGGCTTCATTGAGGCCTTTTACAGTTTGAAGGAGTCTCAGAGGTTTCAAAAGAAGATGATATTGGCTCGCAGTCTCTTATTTCCCACCCTCATAATGTGCGGTTATATTGATATAGGGGGGGTGAGTGGCTGAGTTGCTTGCGTCATTGGGAACGGCGTTGGAACCCGAGTCTTCGGACAGTGAAGGTTTCCATCACCCAATGACGAGAAGCCGAAGCACATGCGATTCTGAGAACCCTCCGAAGGGAGCTCGCTCAGGGTCAGGTAGGTGATTAGAGATTATGACATATTTTTTGTGTGCAAGAGATAGTGCTCATAACCTCGCCAAATTTTTTAGGACAGCAATTTAATTGCGATAACAACTCTAGGGATCAAAACACGAGAAATCTGGTTGATCCTGCCAGAGGCGACCGCTTTTGGAGTTCGATTAAGCCATGCGAGTCGAGAGCCTTAGGGGCTCGGCATACTGCTCAGTAACACGTGGATAACCTGCCCTATTGTCTGGAATAACCTCGGGAAACTGAGAACAAGGCCGGATAACCCACCATGCCTGGAACGGTTGGTGGGTGAAGATAGGATGGGTC
>CAXDRT010000085.1:0-7631 GCA_963991835.1 uncultured euryarchaeote | reverse complement strand
GATGATGACGACAACGATCGGTTTTTTATAATTGTTTTCCGTTTCGTTCTTTGTTTCCTCCACTTCCTCTTCTTCCTTTTGTTCCTCACGCTACGTCGACCACCACAACGACTACGACGACTACGACCCCTACGACGACAACGCCGCCGATTGCACCCCAGGTCCAGCCTGGGAGTTCTCCACTTTCTGTGTCATCTCCATCTGTGGAGTTTGTGTCGGTGGTTCCACCAGCATTCTCCTTGAAGTAAGATGCATCAGCACCAGATTCTGAGTTCGAAGCTGCGTACGCTTTGTTTCCAAGAGCATCGACTGGCACGACAACAAAGTAAACTGTGTATTGTCCAGGGCTTGTTCCCATCATGACATCCGCTGTGAGCGTCTCAGCATCTGCTGTTGGCACACAGTTTGATGGCATCTCAGCAGCTGTGAACGATTCACGGTTCTGAGAGCAAACGTGCCATACTGCAACATCTGCGAGATCTCCAGTGGTTTCCCAAGAGAGAGTCCACTTGTCACCTGCTTCAGTAACGGTTACACCAGTTGCTGCGGCGCCTCCATCTACTTCGCTGTCAGCAACGACGGTTGCAGTTCCGACAGGGGTGCTGCATAGTCCATCATTGTTACAAACTGCGATGTCCATGGTGTAAGATACGCCGTGTGCTGTGTCACTGTAAGTGTACATGAATTGGTCAGAAGCCAAATCGATTTCAAAGACAGTTGAGTCAGCATCATTTGAGACACTGATCGAGAACTTTTCATCGGAAAGCATTGTACCAGTTGTACCCCAGTTCATTGAGATTCCACCGTTGTATTCTGCGTTAGCACTGAATCCACTGATCGATGCACTTGGTGCGTCCTTTGACTGCAGAGGAGCATCGATGAGCAAGAATTGTCCCGCTGGTAATACTGGTCCTGAAAGAACTGCAGAGAGAACGGACTTGGTCGAGTCCTCTTCGCTGTTGCTTGCACCATCTGCAAGTAATTGAGTCAATGTAGCACTGTTACAGTTTGTAGTAAACCAGAGAGATGATGCTCCGAGGCCAGAATCAAAGACCATGGACATGCTTTGAGCAAGAACGTCATTTGCAGCGTAGGTCGTGACTGGGTTGTATTCAATTACAGCAACAGGTGTGTAGACACCGGACAGTTCCCCGCCAGATGAGTCAGGAAGAGTAATTCGGTCGCAAGTGGTTGTGTCACCGTCTTCAACATCGATTGAGAACGCTGCCTTACTGAAGTAAGTGAGGGAGTAATCCATAGTCACTCCAGCAGTGGTTGTGTCAGATGCTACTGCATCGTTCCAGATTTCGATAATGAGTTCTTCTGTAACTGATCCGCCGTGAGCGTCAGAGACTGTTACCTTCACTGGGAAGGTGGTAACGAATTCTTGGATGACAGGAGTTGAACAAGTTCGTCCAATTCCACCTGTACCTCCACAACCTGCGAGAGGGGTACTTGCTGCACCGCCAACCCATGTGTAGGTCAATCCTTCGCCTGTTACGTCATCTGCATCGAAGACTGAGACTTCAAACTCAAGCATGTTCTCCATACCGAGCAAGAGGTCGCCTTGTGTAACCAAGTCAAGTGAAGAGATTACTGGGAGATTGTTTCGAACTTCTTTCTCCATAGAGACTTGATTGTTCGAAAGTTTCTGATCCGTGGTCTTTCCTTCCAGAACGAGGTTTGCTTCGATGGTGTATGTTCCAACATCGAATTCCACCATTGTACAAGCATGACCTTGGGTGAAGGCCATTGGGCCAGTTCCAAGCATAGCATGGTTGTATGAAGGCTCTACACCTTCAATACATTGGTTTACGGTGTCAGTAATAACTTCACTTGTATCGAGGTTTGTGATGGTGAAGGTTACGTTCCAATCATACAGTTCAGTTACTGAAGAACCTCTGTGTTCAACAGATGCATCAACATACGAAGTACCTACTGAAAGGTCGCCTGGCTCCCCTGAACCAACGGTGTATGTTGCGATTCCTGTTCCGTCGGAGTTGTATCCTTGGTTAACAGTAAGCATTGAGATACGGATGTCATGGAACGTCTGTAAAGCTCCAGTGACTTCATCACGGTTGTTGCTCGTGATATCATCACGTACAGATGCTTCTTCGCAGAAGTGGTTGTAAGTAGTGGAGTTGGAAACGTCGTTTCCTTCCGCATCGGTTGCATTCTCTACTACGACTTCCTGACATGATTCGAATTGTCCGTAGAGACTGTAGCCTCCGAGTTGAACATCGATTGAGTAGGCTGCATCCTCTCCGCTTGAGTCTGGAAGAACTGAACCTTTGTATTCCCAAACACCGTTGTCGATATTATCGGACATAATTGTGCGGATTTCAGTGAGGTTGTCTGTAGGATCAGATCCGTTTTCAAAGACCAAAACAGGCATGTCGTTACCGACATTGACTGAGTGGACAAGTGAACCCAGAGATGCTGCGAGTAAATCAGTTCCATCTTCTGCTGTTGCGCTATCTAAATCTCCGTTAACGTCAATGAGCATAGTCAGGTTGTGAGTGATGAAGTCAGAAGAACCATTCAGTTCGACTGTAACTGTGAATGCCTTGGAGCCTTCACCTGTTGCGACGGTTGATCCGTCATCCCAGGAAATGTCAACGTCGATATCGATGTAATCACGTACTTCAACATAGACTTGTTGAACATCGTTTGTTGCATCAACATCTTGGTCTGAATAGACTTCGATTTGAACGACATAGATACCAGCGATTGGAGTCCAAACAGCATTGCTGCCTCCATACTGAATCATTGTCTTACCACCCTTGAAGACGTCTCCTGCTGCGAGGGATTGATCGTCACAAACGGTTGTATCATCACAGATAACGTCTGGGTTGTCCCATTCAAGATCTGCACCATTGCTGTCCATAGCAAGGTTTAGTGGGTTTCCGTTTCCATCAGCATTCCAAACTTGTGCTTTGTAGCCAAGTTCAGTGATTGCAGTATCACCAGAATTTTGAATGAATACTTCGAAGGACGCATCTTGTCCTACGAAGAGTTCATTGCGGCATGTTGGTTCGCAAACGGTTTCTTTCGGTGAAGTAATTGCAACGAGGTTTGCGTCAGCACCTGAACGGGCTCCCGTGTCCTCTACTACTTCGGTTGTTTCTAGTTGTGCGATGTCGATGTTTGCCATTAGGCTAGCAACCAACAAAAGCACAAGCATTACAGGGGTAATTTTTCTCATGTCATATCCTCCAATGGGGCGGTAACTCGCCCTACGATAAATGCCGTATATATACTATGGGTGTGATATTTATTGAGGATTTTTATAAAAATAAACCGCATCTGAGATGGCTTAATTGTACCTCAGTCCAGTCTTTCAGAAATTAAGAGGTTGAGCGTAATGCTTCAGAAGGTGGGATTTTCGATGCTGCTCGCACCGGCAGAAGAGTAGCCAAGAAAACCAGAATCCAGCCCCCTAGGAACATAACAACCGCAGTTGCCCATGGTAATACTAAGGAAGCACCTTCCTTTTCCCAAACAGCTGAATGCAATCCTATGTGGAAGAGTAAGCCAACGATTATTCCGTTGAGTATCCCTAACAAGGAGACCCATGTGACTTCCACAACGTGGATTCTCATGACCATACCTTGAGTGTACCCTATAGCCCGTAACATTCCAATGTGCTTCCTTCTTTCAGAGACGGATCTGTAAGTAACGACGCCGATTCCAGCTATTCCAATCACTAAACCAATTGATAAATATCCTTCAAAAAGAGCAAGAATAGACAAAACAAGAGATTGGATTAACGCGACTTCTTCTGCAATAAGTGATACTTGAATTCCTTCTTTTTCTAAATCTAAACTCAACTGTTGACTGAGTTCCGCTGCCGCTTCTCTTTCATCTTTTGATTTCCCTGCTGCCTCGTAATAGGACACACCTTCGTCATCAAATGATGAACTTGCAGTGCTTCTGGGTGACACAGAAACATAGACGCGAGTGAGATCGCCTTCGTATTGCTCAATGACTGGCTCAGAAGGCATCCAAACGCCTGCTGAAAACAGATAAGAGGACTGTTCAAGAATACCACCGACGGTTACGATGCGACGATGGCTTGGTTGTTTCGAATCAATAATTGTGATGTTCTCGCCGACCTTGACAGGGAAAATTCCAATCGAAGTCCCATCAAGAGAGGACTCAAGGCCAAATGAAGCATCAACGAAAACGATGTCTGTTCTTTGATGCATGGAAATCCATGCTTCTTCAGAACTATCGCCCAGTGCATCGTCCCAAATATGGAGTGAGATACCGCCGTGATTGACAAAATCCTCATCAACACCTCGCAGTATGTAGGGAGAACGTGTCTCTTGCTCATTTTCTAAAAAGGCTTGAGCCCTATACACTCTTCCTACTGCATCGATTTGTTCGATATTTGAATTCTCCAACCCCCATTCTTCGACGGGACCTTCAAGTTGCAAAGGACGAGATCTCGATGATGAGAGCATCAACTCAAATTCACCTTCAGATTCTTCAACGAACGAGCTGGAATAATTGTCAAACTGAAGCGTATAACCACTGAGAACAACAACCGAAAATACAGTTATGGAAAACATCCCCATGACTACGGCAGTTCGAAGAGGCTTTTGCAGAGGATAAGACAGAGCGACTGGAAGCACTGGACCGCTGGAAAGTTTAGGCAAACGTAGCAATCCACGTATCATTATCGGGGCAAGTGCTGCTAAAACAAAGACACCAGCAAACACTTGCACTAAACCAATGAGTATGAAGGATAATTCATTTGGAATGAGATCGGAACGAACAGGATCGAGTGAAGAAGGCAATCCTGTCCAGACCAATAATGCAACACCGCTCCATCCTATTGTTCTTCGAGGCGCCTCTCTAAACACTGGTAAAGTACCATCAACTTTTCTTCGTGCTCGAAGAACTGGAATTACCCAAAACAAAACTGGCATGATGAATAGAATCGTACAGCATCCAAAGAGAATCCACATCGAATGAGCAAGGCCTTCCCCTCCAATGAAGAACAGTCCGAGACTTCCCAAAGACCCCCCTGCCATGAGTACCAAGAAGATGTACATCGCCCATGGCACATGCTTTGGAATTCTCTGAGGGACACTTTTCAAGGCATGAACAATGATCAAGCGAGAGGACCAAAGTGCTGATAGGAACAACGTGATAATCGATAGATGGAAACCCCAGAACCAGCCAGAAGCGAGAGAAGATGAATCCACATGGAACGTAAACACATCCGTACCAGCATTGGCAAACACACTCGAAAAGCCAATTCCGATGAACCACGCAAGCCCCATGCCGAGTAATGAGCCGACACCACAACCAAGGAAGGCTGCGATTGAACCTTCGATCATGGTCATGTAGCGTAAATCGGCTCGTGTAAATCCGAGTGCTCTGACTGTAGCATACTCTTTTTGTCGAACATCAACCAACATCATGACAATGGTAACGACAAGAAGTACACCTGCCGCTATTGTGAATGAACCAAACACCAGGAACATTGCCGATAGGACTCCAGAAGATGCTTCAGCTTGTTCCATAGCATCGAGTTTGACCGTTTGAATCGAAAGGGACATTTCTTCAAATCCAACGAGTTGATTGAGATGATTCTTGAGAGCCAGTTGTTCCTGATCTGTTACTGAAGCAAAAACCAGCATCGAACGTTCGTCATCTTCTGCGGCAGAGAGCGTCTCCCCATCATCGATATTGATGAGGCCAAGAACGACGGTTTCGAGTTCAGACAATTGCGAGAGTTCGTCGCTCTCTGTGAAGGAACCATTGATGGCTAGAAGTTGTGAATCATCAGAACCAAAGGCGAATTGAAAGAGACCAGAGGCATTGACTGTACCGTTTGCAACATTCGAAATTGATTGAAGACGGTTACCGATCATCAACTCGTTCTTGGCCACGTTCAACGAATCAACACCCCCTTCAATAGCGAAGAACATCTGAGGAAGGGTCCCAAATCCGCCTGCATCCGAAAGAATAGGGAGACGGATGGATTGAACGGAACCATCCAAAACTGAACGTACAATGATTCCAGGAGATTCTATGCACCATGCTTCTAGGAGATTTACAACAGCGCCCTTCCCAGAGGTGCATACTGCTGGGGAACTCAACGATGAAACTGGCCATTCCGATTCAGAGATTTCGATGAAATCAGATTCGTCTCCGCTCCATGAACGCTTGTAGTAATCAATTGAAAGAAGCCCTTCAACTTTCAAGAACAGTTCCTGCGAATGATACTCAAGTTCCCAATCCAAAACAGTTGACGGTGCGTTGATATTCAGTGGCAGTGGTTTTTCTGAATCGTTTGCAATATCCCCGAACCACAAGGTTCGGTTTGGACCTTCTTCTAGAGCAAACCATACTCCTTCATTGACCTCTACAGCCGTAATATCCTTGTCGTTTAACAATCGAATTGTTGAATCTTCGTCTGAACTATTTCCGAGAATAAGGCCCTTGTCATATGCAGCAAAACCGTACTCATTATCGATACTCACGTCGGAAATGATTGAACCTGATGGAACTCGCCAAACCCAAGATTGAGTATCATTTCGTTCATATCCTATGCCGCCAGAACCCCAATGCCAAACTGCATTTTCCTCACCAATGATTTGATTCACATCCCCATCAGCGAGAGTGAGGAGTTCCGAACCGTTTACTTCAAGGCTAATCAATGGCACTTGCAATACTTCGAGAAGGGAAGAATCCTCCATCAATTCACTCTGATTCTCCTTAATCGAACGGACCAAAGAGGCCTGTATCCTGCCCAATCCCTGTGAGGAGGTGATCGTGAAGGAATCACTCTCATCATCGGTTAGGAACTGGAGACCCGAATCTTCTCCATCAATTGTTTGATTTAACGCTAATTCTAATTCTTCAATCAGTGTTGAATAGCCATCTCTGGTTTGATCAATACCCTTTGTTGCTAATCGAATTGTGGTTACATTTTGACCTGCTTGTTGCAATGTCTGTGCGGTTTCTAGATCGGTGAATAAAGCAGGTGCTGTTGTTCCAGCGAGTTGACCTTGATTCGCCATGGAAACAACTTGATGAACAAAGAATGATTCCTTTACGCGTTCGATACCATTCTCAGATCGAACAAACCAACCGAGCTCGATTTCATCACCCTTGACAACATCCAATTCATCAGCAAGTGCTCGATTAATTACAGCAATGGATTGGTTTGAAAAACGACTCGCTTCCTCTAGTTCAAACCATGTCAAACCGTTTGATGAGGAACCAATGCGAGCATCTTCTTGATGTTCTAGAGCAAACCAGGGAACATTCGGTTCTGCAATACCTTCGTTTGTTTCAACGGATGCGGAAACAATCCTACCCGCTTGGATTGAATCAACTGCGTCTACATCCTGAATACGTAACTCATCAACAATCGATGAAGGAATTTCTACGACCTGTCCGATGGTGGAATCGTATCCTGAAATGACAATGTCCGTAGAACCCCATGCGGCTTCAATCTCCTTTCGCACGGTCTCGTCTAGAGAATCTCCAACGATGAGCGAGGAACTAATTATCGCAGAACCGATCATCAATCCTGCCATGAGAAGAGCTGCTTGACGTTGGCGTCGACGTAGTTGCTGCCATGCGAGTTTGAACACCAACAACCTTCGAGG
>CAXDRT010000084.1:0-7694 GCA_963991835.1 uncultured euryarchaeote | reverse complement strand
CCCACAACCTGCAGCAACAGACAACCGTGGCTCACCATGGCCAGTAGCAGGTGATTTACTCGCAAGTCGCTATGATGTGCCAATTGGTTTCCTTTCTGTTGGTTTTGGCGGTACACAAGTCGATCGATGGGTACCTAGCCAGAATGACCTCTTTCCTCGTATTACAGATGCCTTAGATGCGGTTGAACCGAATGGAGCAAGAGCCATCTTGTGGCATCAAGGAGAAAGCAATGCGGGTGGAACTGCTGCAGAAGATTACGCACGAATGCTTGGAGAAGTCGTCCTTGGAAGTCGAGAATATGCTGGCTATGAGATCCCCTGGATCGTTGCACGAGTGAGCTTTGTTCCCAATGGAGATCCCGTAAAGATGGGGTGGATTATTGAGGGTCAAAATGCAGTCATTGATGAGGATCCTTTGACATTCCCTGGCCCTCCAACAGATGACTTGAATGGTACACAATGGCGCTATGATACAATCCACTTCAACGAAGCAGGATTGCGTGAACATGCCTCTCGTTGGGATTCAAGAATCGCAACAGCAATGGCTGATTTATTCCATCCAATCATCGACTCAGATAATGATGGTGTGAACGATGATGAAGACCTTTGTCCAGATACACCTGATTCAACAGAAGTGTACGTTGACGGGTGCAGTGAAGAGCAACGAAGCCCAGGCAGCACGACTGATGCAGATCAAGACGGAATCATGGATGCGGATGATCTGTGTCAACAAACCCCAATCGGAGAATCAGTCTATGCTGACGGCTGCAGCGATAGTCAACTTGATTCCGATGGCGATGGAGTCTCAGATGCGGATGATCTTTGCCCCTCATTCAATGATGCCATAGATCTCGATTTCGATTCAATACCAGATGGTTGTGATGACCTCATCGATAGAGATAATGATGGTGTTTCAGATACTGATGACATTTGCAATAACTTTGATGATACCATCGATGTTGATTTGGATGGTATTCCAGATGGCTGTGATGATTTAATCGATTCAGATAATGATGGTGTCTCAGACTCAACAGATATTTGCAACAACCATAACGATTCCATCGATATCGATTCAGATGGTGTCCCTGATGGCTGTGATCTTCTCATCGATTCAGATATTGATGGTATTGCAGATGATGTTGATATGTGCCCAAATTCTGATGATTCAATCGATGTTGATTTGGATGGTATTCCAGATGGCTGCGACACGTTAATTGAAACAGAAACAGAAACAGAAAAAGAATCAGAAGGAGAACAGAAACTAATGAGCACTGAGACAGTCAGGGCAGTTGCACTTATTTCTGTGTTAATTCTGATCCTTCTCCTCCTGGTTGTATTAATTCGAAAAGGTAAGCCACCAATCAATAAAGAACACTCGAATTTCGTAGACAAACAATACACAAAATTCTAAGAAAATATAGACCCTTAAGCGGCTACTGTGTTAGTTTCTTGTGGAAATGATGGACGCCAGTCTCGTGAGTGGCTGAGTATCTTCCACGATGATACAGTTTGGATTGAAGTCCACGCATGCATCCCTCAACAACGGTTTGATCTTGGAGTTCAACTTTATCGAGAAGAGCACCAGCTCCTTGATTCAAAAGTTCTTTGTTCCGGACATAACTTTTGAACAAGACTTTCGTAGTATTCACACTTGTTGGAACGATAATGTTCATAGAAACACCCCAAGGATAAATGTTCATCATCATGTTCGGATAAATCCACCAATAATAGGCTGCAATACGTTTTCCAGCATCAACAGAACCATCAGGGATATCAAAACAGACATCGTCTTCGTTCGCCATTCCCACCTGTAAGATTGCATTTTCGAAGCATTCGGTGGAATATCCATCGTTTGCTAATGCGTTGTTCAATTCTGGATGAACAAATGGGATGTGAAAACCTTCCAGATAATTGTCAACATAGAGAATCCAGTTCGCATTAATGTCCCATTCACGATCTCTTGAAGCATCATGTTGAAGATTCAAATCGTTTAACCACCAATCCATTCTTTGTTCAATTGGTTGTAGGATTGAATTAAGATCCTTCGAAGCATCAAACGACGTAAATTCAAATCCGAACCATTCTTTTAGATCCAGAGATGGGAGATTATCAGATTCTGAAGGAAAGTTCTCAACGTTCTCAAATCCAGGCATGTGTTTTACTTTTCCATTTCGCTGGAAAGTCCTTCCATGATAGGAGCACTGAATTGACTTCCCGTTCTTCTTTTCTTGACACAAGACCATGCCACGATGTGTACAGACATTGGAAAGCAGGTGCTTATCAGATTCATGATTCGTTCGAAGAAGAGGTTGATTCAACATCAATTCGAGATGAGGGATTGGAGTCATATCCGATGTAAATTCACTTGTATGACCAACAAATTGTAGGCTTTTACTGAGAACTTCCATCTGCTTTGAGTAGTGCTGTTCGTCGGTATAGAATTCGGATGGTAGAGTCTCCGCTTTGCGGATATCAGCATCGATAAGACCCTCCGACATCAGATGTTTGTCAACATTCAATCGTTTGAGGCTTCGGGCTTATCAGACATGAACTTCTCTTTGAGATTCTGAATCTGATCACGGTATATGTAGCAAACATACGCAGTTGAAAGAAGGAACATCATCCACCACATGCCACCCAAACTCGATGTAATTTCAATCCCTACCTCAGGGTCTTCTAACTCATCAGAAACTGGGCTCATGGAGGCCATTAATCCATAGATAAGTGTGCCAAGAAGTAAAGGGATTGTTGCGGAAAGCCATAGGATCTTATCAATCATTTCAGCATTTTTTGTGAAGAAGTCTTGGTCCAATTTACCAAATCCTTGAGCCACACCCATCCCGATAATGCATAGTATTGACAGCATAGATAACCATAGCATTAGAGAGAGGATTGTTCCAGCAGTAGAGAAACTTTCGCAATCAAAGATGATTTCTTCATCGCCGCACCACTCACCGTCATAGTCCATCACCATTGAAAGAAGGTTCATACCCCCCATGGACATACTCATCTCAAACTCATTCAACCCCATCTCGAATTCTTGATTTTGATCGCCCCACATGCCTTCTTCGTAGTCAAAATCAAGAGAGTAGTAATACCATGACATGGAGTTTAGACTGACAATAATCATGGTTAACATAAATGCAGTTATTGCGTAACGAATAGTCTGTTCTTTATCGAAATCCACAGAATCAATTCCATTTTTGAAGATTGATGTTAAGAAAGGCAAGTCCTCTGTCGAAGAGTTTTCATCTTCTTGTACCGAATCAACGATGACGACTGATTTAGGATCTGTTGGTTTTTCATTCTCAACAAGACGAGCGATCAAGTCAGCTTTTTTGCCGCTTACAGGCAATCCTTTTTCCTGCAAGATTATCTTCAACTGAGCAACAGTTTTGACGGAGTACTCCTCTTCTGACATACAACTTGATAGAAGAATTGCCTTAAGAATTAATCACCTGCATGGCTCTCTTTAGGATGTTTTCAATAAAGGAAATCCCCTGACAGGTGTATGGCGGAACCACTTTCTCTTCCAGAAATACCGCCAGAGGGCCCTTGGGCTGCTTATGTTTTGATTGTTATTTGGCTTCCTATGCTTCTTCGGCTCTTCCTTCTCGTATTGCCATTTAGGAGAGCAATCAAAAAACTGGCACCACATACGGGTTGGGCATTGAAACAATTGCGAACATTACCTGTCAGAGGATTTGGCATCCTTGCTGTAAACGAGATACTCGCATTCGCTATACCTCCTATTTTTGTCCTATTGTTACGCTTTTTACTCGATCCAATCGGATGGCAATCATGGAATGAAGTTTCGATATTTGGCATGCTATTGTTGCTTTTGTTCGTTGGAATTTGGATAATTTTTGATATATTTAGGATTATCAGAGTACGTAAAATGCTTCGTGCAATTGATCGTTACGATGTCGATAAATTACGAAAAATAGCTGATAGAGGACTTGGCGTTCGAGGATGGATTCGGAAGTTTGGACGAAAAGATCAGCCAAAAGAAGTGGCTGATGACTCAAGTTCAACATCTAAACGCATTGCAAAAAGTTCCGCAAAACTATGGCTAGGCAGGGCACTAGCCGCTAGGAAATTGACTCCACAAGGCTTGTTGGGTTCATTGGCCATCGGTGCTGCTATTGAGGCAGCCAGAAGTGGTGCGTCTAAACTGAGCGATCGAATTGATGAAAAGATGCAGGAAGAGTTTGACAAGATTGCTCGTGTCAACACAAAAACAATGCTTGGATTACTTGTTAGAGACTTTGCAATGGGGCTCCTTCCATTATTGGCTCTGGGCTTATTGCCAATTCTTCTGTAATATTGAATTGGCAGTATTATTGGTAGTACAAAACTAGAGTTTTTGGCCATGAGTAAATAGGTTACTTCAATTAGTTGAATTTTGACGAACAGATAATGCCAACAGGTACAGTAAAATGGTTTAATCGAATAAAGGGCTTCGGCTTCATCGAACAAGAAGGCGGAGAAGATCTCTTCGTACACAAGTCACAAGTGACTGGTGAAATCAATGACGGAGACTCTGTCGAGTTCGAAGTCGGCGAAGGTCCTAAAGGTCCAAACGCAATCAATGTTCGTAAATCCGAATAGATTTTATTCGGAGTGCTCTTCATTCTCTGCCCTTGTAAAAGGGTTTCATACCCTGAGTTTCACATGTAAGGAACTCTTGCAGTGTATCGTCCTTGTAGTGGATCTCTTTGTGTCCACAATACACTTCATACAGCTCAATTCACTAATTCAAGAAGACCGTCAAATGTTATTATCTTGATTAGAGTAATAACAAACTAATTCAAAATGGCGTGAAGACTAGGCCAATGGTTCAGAACGCACTTATTTGAATAACCGATGCGACATTAGGTCATGCTCACAGCAGTTCTGTATGACCGCTTCTTAGGTCACAGAGTGAACGAAAAACTGAGGCATTTGTGCATTCAAACTGCGATTTTGGGTTTTTTACTACATTTGCTGTTGTGCTTTCTCTATCAACAGGATTTGATCAGTTTTAGTCAACAAACTAGGGGGTTGTTTGACTCCTATCTGGACGCATTGTACACTCCTTTCTCCATATTTTTGGCTTACGAAGTTTACGAATTAATACGTACAATTCCAGATTCATTCACAAATTCAATCGGAAAACAGTTTGAGATCATCACACTGTTGGTGGTAAGAGATATTTTGAAGCGATTGTCAGACATTGATGCCTCTGTGACCTCCGCTGTTGACGACAGTATCACGATTCTAGCAGTCGAATGCCTCGCATTTCTGATGCTCTTTGGAACCGCATTGCTGTTTTCCAGAGCCCAACGTGAAACAAGCACAATTTCCAACGATAGTGATGAATTAGGAAAATTTATTTTACAAAAGAAACAACTTGCAATATTGCTTTTTGCCGTATACATATTAACGGCTGTTTACTCACTTTCCACATGGTCATACGGCGTCTTTGAGGGAGATGGAAGTACGAGCCGTACGATTTTCTTCCTTGACTTTTTCACCGTACTGATCATGGCTGATATTCTGATTTTGCTGGTCTCCTATCAGTACATTACGGAATTTGCCTATCTTGCGAGGAATACTGGATTTATTCTTTCCACTGTCATCTTACGTGTCGCAATTGCAAGTCCTGGAATTTCAGGGGCCATTCTGTTCATTCTTGCTGGTTGCCTTGGTTCTGCAGTTCTTCTCTCAGGCTATCTGTTCCACAAGAGTGAACAGGCCAATAGTACAGAATCTGAATGAGTAGATGGGTAAGTAAATCGTACTCTCTGTACAGGAACTCATACAAACTGTGCCGCTTGTATTCTTGACGGATCAGTTTTGCTTATCTTATTTTTTTGATAGCACTACTTTTCAAACTAAATGTTCTTTATTTGATTATTAATTGTGTAGAGTTGAACGATAAACATAATCAATCCAACAAAGGCTAAACCATAAACAAGGAGTAAGAAAAACGCCAATGTGTTAGCAAGATAATATTTTCCTGCAAAAAATGTGAACAGCAAAAAAGTCAGGATGACGGCGGGGAGAGAAAGCATTACAAACATAAAAAGGGCAAGTTTTCGCTCTTTCTTAAGCTCTCTAATTTCTAAATTTAGTTGGTTCATAACAGCCTCCTCCTTCAAGTATTCCAGTAGATAATGCATGTTTAATCTTTCAGTAATACTTGAGAGAGATGGAAGTACGAACCGTACATGTGCCTCAAGTCAATGGATCGGTGGCAACGTAAGCCTCTCGTAACACACGATGCCATGTAGTCTACCTAACTAGAATCCTGCCCCGATGTCATAATGCGGTCCGCCACTGCCACAGAACATGTCTTGTGCAATAGCATCGATGAAGAATACCAGTATGAGGATAAGAACGGCAATGTGTGCAATGCTCCAGAAAAAAATTCCCGCTGTATTCATGTCAAGTGCAAAGAATGAACGGAGAAAAATAATTCCGTTGATTGGAATTCCTATCGCGCTAATCCATAAAGCCAATCCTCCAATGGTCTCAAAGAAATTGTCATTATCACAATCATCGGGGCCAATAGATAAACCCATTTGCATTGAAAGGGCACCAAAAAACGCCATGAACATTAGAACAATACAAATTTGGTAATGCTGCAAAGAATTTTTTTCATCAGCCAAATCCTCTAATTGTTTCCATCGTTCCGTAGGTGATTGGTTCCTAAAGATTGATTTATTTTTATCACCCTTTGCGCTACTTGTTGGCATGTCAATCCCATTTCCAAACTAAATATAAAATTATGACCTGCAAATAAGCGTTATCTATCACTCAGAAGGGTTACTAACGTGGGATTGATTTATAATTTAAGAAAAATTAGCACCAATATGGGAAAAGGAAAGTTGTATCTTGTAGTTATATCGATTTGTCTAGCAACAATTCCAGTTGCGTCAGGTTTTACTGGAGAAGTAGATTACTCAATTGATGATTCAATTTTTGAGATCGAATTCACTGACTCCGAGACTTGGGTGAATGATGAGGCATCCGAATATGCTTGTTTTATTGATGAAGAATATGGTAATAATGATGGAATTACCTTGGAAAACGAAACAGAAAATTATGAAGTAACTCTTGGTCAAATTGAAGGTGCTGGAACTGAGGGAAACCATTATTTGAACGGAATAGTTTCTATTGTCGACCAATATGCCTTTGAGATGAGTTTTTCACACGGCAACTGCAGTGAAGTTGAGCTAGTGAATATTTCAATTGAAGGAAAATTCTCTTTTGATGTAAAGACAAGTAATGAGTATGTATTGCTGTACAATACTACTCATCATCCATATGTAAATAATCTACAGGTTAATTATTGCATATTCGAAGATTTTGAAGTTCAATCTGTCAGTGGCCTCGCAAATGAATCAATAGATGAAGAATGTGTAAGTGGATTTAGGATCGCAGGAGAAGACATGGAGATTGAATTTCAAGACCCACAAAGTTCCACTATACCTTCAATATCATATATGTCAACAATATTAGTAATTCTACTTTCCTTGGCAATCTTTGGCAAAAGGATTGACTAATCACACTACTTAGAAAGCAGTATCACCAACAAGAAATTCACTTATCGCTTGGGCAAAATCTTCAGGTGTAGGCATTTCATGCATTATTGAGCGTATTTTTTTACCACCAGGTAGGCCCTTTGTGAAGGCTACAGCATGTCTTTG
>CAXDRT010000083.1:0-7747 GCA_963991835.1 uncultured euryarchaeote | reverse complement strand
CCATCGGGGACATCGTTGGAATGAGCGAGCAGATCACCTTGCAAAGCGTGCAATGCGACGCGAACGACCAGAGCCACTTACATTTTGGAAACCTGGTCAAGATTGATTCATACGCTGATGCAGCCATTTGGTTAACTCATCACCATATTCAGGACGGCGAAGTGCGTGGTCAATTTGAGATGTTAGCCAGATCAATGGCATACCAGAATCATACCAAGAGACAGTTGAGTCCAAAACGTGTGCTCGAAGATTACCCTCATTCATCCAATGTTTTAGAATTGCAATCGATTGAAGTTCACCGTGTTCTTCGACAGAAAAACGGTCAAGTAATACCGGAAAATCTTCTGTGAAAATGTATCGTCCACAAAAAGCGAGAGTAGAGGGGGCATGTTCTTTCATCGGTTTTTCAACAATAGACTGAACCTTATCGCCATCCAGTGAAACAATACCATATTGATTTACAGATTCGGGCCCAACGTCATACACGGAACCGCATGCACAGCCTGTTTCTTGGTGCAGCAAGACGAGATCGGTTGAAACCGATGATGGTTCGAAGGATGAAGCTGCAGCATGATGAGACGTGAGAATATTATCTCCAAGGAGGACAAGGAAGGGTCCAGAAATTGATTGTGAAGCCATCGATATAGCATGAGCAAGTCCCAATTGTTCATGCTGATAATGAATGAAATACTCGGCTTCACCCAATGGGTTAAGCAATGATTCATCGTTTGTAGACAAAGGGAACTTGCTGTTCATATCCTCCAAAAGAAGAGAGAAATCCTTTGCTGGAGAAGTAATGATGTGAATCCGAGTGCAGCCTGCTGCACGGGCTTCAAGGATGAGATGATGCATGACGGGGACATCAACAAGTGGCAACATTTCCTTTGCGACATACCCGCTTACTGGCAGCATTCTTGTACCCATTCCTGCGGCCACGATGACAGCATCCAGAACTCTGCCCATGTACAGGCTTGAAAGCGACAGGCTATCAAGCGTGTTCTTCGTCGATGGTCTATGGCAGTGGAACGAAAGCATCTGCTTTTAGCGGCAGGATGTACGCTTGTTTCGTTTTCGTTCTTCGACTTTTTACCTGCAGGCCCCTGGCTTGATGCCTCATTTTCAAGAGGCATGAGCGGTCTTTCGGGACTTATTCTAATCTACCTTTTCTGGTATGAACAGACCTTTGGGGAATCTGGGGTCGTGCCAGCAGTAGCAAAATGGAAGAATCCAGAGACTACTTGGAAACATGTTATGTTGGCAGGATTGTGTTTTCTCTTTTCCTCATGGTTCTTTGGGAATACCACTGCGGGAGATGCGTTGCCAGTTCCAGCCCCGCTCATTCTAGCATTAATCGGCTTACTCACCTGCTTTTCAGGAATGTATGCATATCTCGTCACTCAAGGGCCATTAAGCGAAGAGGAATGATCACTCTTCTTCTTGGAGAAGCTGCTTTTGTGGTTTACTTTGAACGATGAGACCTACAATGTAGGCTGCCATAAGAGTGATGACAATTAGAAGGAAGGGGGAAATGGTTTCTTCTTCCGATGAGGATTTCGTATCCTCTTTCGTGATTGGTTCTTCCTCTTCAGCAGGTTGAGGCGATTCCAGATAATTCCAGTCAATACCGACTCGAATAATATCAATCTCGCCATTGACATTTGTGGATTCAATATGAATTAATTTAATTGGGTTCTCAACGGTGATGGTCCAAGTCCCGCTTGAAGAGAGTGCACCAAACCAGAATGGGTCATCATTAAGCGCGTTGGACCAACGATACGTAGAACCATTTTGATCAGAAGAGAATGAAAACTCATGTGTTGAATTTGTTTCTGCGAAGAGCGTTATCCAGTCCCCATTTTTTATCGTTTGATTGGTTTCCAATAAGGTAATTCCAAATGAAGGCAGATCTATTTTATCATCTGAATTTGAATTTAATTCATCTGTTTCGTCTTCAGATTGCCATTGTGGAATAAGATAGAATGCATTCGTGTTTGCTTCAATTCGGTCATCTATGTGAGTGTTGGTCGAAGAACCCCACGTCCCCTCCAAGGTTAGAGCATACCATGAACGTTCAAGTTGGTTAACTGAATAATGAAGTTCTCCGTCCATAGGGTTGAGTCTCGAAACTTCAGTCCACTCCACTGAAAGATCTGGTGTTGTCAGTTCTGATTTCCACAAAACCGCCTCGCCTTGGATGAAACGTGAATCGATGTCCCAAGAAAAGAGGAGTGTCGTGGAATTTTGAATTTCAACGTCCAGTGATGTAATCGAGATTGGAAGCATTCGCTCTAACACTGGGCCCACCTTTCCTAATACGTCGAAATTATCGGTTTGCACATTACCTGAATTATCGACCAAACCAAGAGCATAATATGACGTTGTCATCCAATCAGGTGTTAATTGGTGAATGAATTCAACTGAGTCAGCAGGTAATTCTGCTAGTACGGTTACATTTTCCTGCATAACAGATACAATTGGATTTGAGGAATGATAGAGGAGGATTGATGAAATATCATTCTCGACCACCTTTGTCCATTGTAAGGCCGTTGCAGAGTCTTCTCTATCATATTCCGCAAGAAGATGTCCTGAATATCTCGGAACACGATTATCTTCAATGATCGATTCGGAAAGTGTGTTATCCGTGTAAAACCGTACATCCTCTGAAGCAGGATAGCATACTTCTCCCTCACAGTACGGAGGGTAGAGGCAGGTTAGAGTGTAGTACACTGACCTCTCAATCGACTCATTCGTCCAATCTAATGTATACTCAGAAACGTTTTGAGGGATTTCATCTGTTCTAATCGCCTTCTCCATCTGACTCCATGTTGATTTTGTAGCTGGTTCGTTGTGTTCATAGAGAACATAGTTGTAATTTGAACCTGTACAAGCTGGACGCCAAGAGAGGTTCGTCGTTTGATTGGAAGCATTGTATGTTGCTGTAAAATCTTGAGGAGATTGGATAGGTGCTGTATCCTCTACATGGCCGTGCGGCGTTTGTGATACTCCTAAGTTAACAGGGTCTGTAACGGTACCGTCACGAAGAATGGTCACAATGGCGTAATGGATGAACCGTACGTTAACATTACCAGGAGGGGGGTAATATTCCAAGACGTGCCGCTTTCCAGAACATTCTTCATTCGAATCAGTCGCATAGCATGCAGAGATATCTGAAGCGATCATTGTGGTTTCACGATCAAATCCTGGTTGAAACATCGTTGAAGAACGATGAACTTCGTATGTTGCCATTTTTAATTCATCCAATAATTGTCCATCTGTTGATTGAATGTTCCTCCAGGAGATGTTCGTAATTTCCATATCTGGAAGATATTGGGCGTCGAGATCTCTGGCTTCCAAAGTAGAATCTGTTTGTTCCGATGCGGTTCCAACTGGTAGCGTCACAACCAAGAGGAAGGATACAAACCAGATTTTCAGGTTCATAGTTACGTCTATGTTGTTAGACATATGAGGGTGTCGCATTATTGTGAATACACTAATCGAGGTATCCTAGGGTATCATCAAGCATTTCAAGAGCATCGTCGAGGTTGGGCAACTCTGTTGGTTCTTCGCCTGAACTAACATGTGTCTCAGTCAAAACTTCGAGGGGTTCTGGAACTTCGCCCTCACCGACCAACCATTGTTTCCATAACGTACTGCGCTCACTACGGCGAGCGTCCATCGAATCCCAGAGGGCTTGTAATCGATCTTCTCTGAGTAACGGAATGTGCTTTGACAATCGCTTAGGATCAATCTCATCCATCCGCATCAGCAATTCCCGTAGACGAATTTGAACGACTTCATCGCCATCATTCCAGAGAGATGGAATGAGTTTTCGTTCATCTTCAGGGAAGCGCTCTACATAATCTCGCAAGCTGATGACTACGTTTCTTCGAACAATCGATGCCTCATGGAGATGGAGTTCAACGAGGCGATCGGCCCAAACATCTTCATCTAAAAATTTCAAATCTCCAACCGTTGCAGATGATGCTCCTAAAACACTTTCATCTTCATCTTGAAGCATTAAATCGAGAAACGGGACAGCATCCCAACCAACTCTTCTAAACAACCGAGTCAATACATCAGCCATCGAACGGCGAAGGAGCAATTCCTTTCTTGCATGAAGGGCATGTGCGACTGCTAACCCACGCTCTTGATCGTTTTCAACCAGTCGCGCAAGACACACAACAACCTTCGAAGCGACTTCCTCATGCTCATCATTTGCTCTTCTTTCTAGAATTTCAAATAAGCCGAGTGGCTCGATTAAAGCAGGTCTTTCCAAAAGCAATCGTACCCATTCCATTAGGAGTAATCGACGTTCTAGAACATCGTTTTCAAGTTGATCAAGAAGCCATCTTGCAGCATTAACGCCTACATCATGAGCGATGACCGAAGTCGTTCTTGGGACAACTGCATGGGGATTCCATCCTAAGTTTTGAGGCCCATCTTCTGGTTGAGTGTGCCAAGTCCCTGGGCGTTCAGCGAGAGCAATTGATTCGATGAGATGATAGCCCTGATGGATGGGTTGGCCATAAGGAACATTGGCTAATCCATTGATGAGAGCGATTGCAAGCCACCACCGATCAGTATTCGGAGCGGACCTATCGAATGCCTGCGCCAACCAATCAGTTGCAATACAAAATAACATTCGTTGGGAAACATCGTTGGTTCGGCGAGTTAGCCATTTTTGATGTATTTCAAACGGATCATCGCTCAAATTCATTCGGTGTGGGACAATCAAATCAACGATTGTTACGAGATGTCGGTCGAACATTCCTACGTCTGCATGAAGCATCGATAGGCCTTGTGAAATGATATCTTGATCGCGCTCAGGCATTCGCACAGGGAAATCTGGATCTGTTATTGGAGGATTTGGAAGTGGCCAATTAAGGGTCCCACGTTCCAGTGCTTCAACCATCTGCGTTGCAACCACTTCAAATGTGGCTTTCGCAATGGTATCTCGACTCTTACCCATCGAGAAACCTCTTCAAATCAGATGTCAAGTTCAATGTTCAGGTTCTGAATCAATTCCTTGTAACGGTTACGAATTGTAACTTCAGTAACGCCTGCAACTTCAGCAACTTCACGTTGTGTTCTACGCTTACCGCAGAGGACAGAAGCGATGTAAATAATCGATGCTGCGATACCTGTAGGTCCACGGCCGCTCGTCAGTTCTTTTTCTTGTGCTGCTTTGATCAATTCATACGCCTTAGCTTCAACTTCAGAGTCGAGACCAAGTCCAGAACAGAATCTTGAGATGTAATCTTCTGGACCTGTTGGCATGATTTTCATCTTCAATTCACGAACCATGAAACGGTATGTTCGGCCAATCTCTTTTCGGCCAGTTCGTGAAGCTTGTCCAATTTCATCGAGTGTACGTGGCACGCCACATTGTCGGCAAGCAGCGTAGAGTGATGCCGCAGCAACTCCTTCGATTGATCTTCCTCGGATAAGTCGCTTGTCGACTGCTTTCTTGTAATTGACTGCTGCTGCTTCTCGAACTGTCTTAGGAAGTTCAAGTCGGCTAGCCATACGATCAAGTTCAGCTAGTGCCATTGCAAGGTTACGCTCTGTCGCATTGCTTACTCGGCTTCTCTTTTGCCACTTGCGCATTCGATAGAATTGGGAACGGTAACGGGAATTGATGGTCTTTCCAGAGTAATCCTTGTTTTGCCAATCAATATCTGTAGACAGACCTTTGTCGTGGAGCATAACGGTCATCGGTGCACCGGTACGTGCTCTTTGGTCTCCTTGTTCTGGAGAGAAAACACGCCATTCTGCACCTTGATCGATAACGTTGTCTTCGAGTACGAGACCACAATCGTCACAGGTTACTTCCCCACGGGTTTCGTCTCGCGTTAGGCTTCGGCTGCCGCATTCAGGGCACTTTACAATATCTTCAACTTGCTGATCATCCATAGTATCCACCTCATATGTAGATTTAGAAACAGTTATTTTAACGATTGGCATGCCTTTTTTAAACCTTTCCCTGTGGCAGCCTTTCATATTAGAGGCGTATGCAACGAATTGGTTAAACACCAAAGCCTTCTGAGGAGAATTGGGGATGTGCATGGCAGGGATGGCAGGTGAAGTTTCTCTAACGGCTGGCAAAAGAGTCCTGTTCCTTACGAAAGACCTCGATCTTATCCGAAAACAGTTGTATGAAGGACTTAATCTTCGCATGGATGATTTGGATGTTGAAGACCTCCTTGACGACATCAATACAGACGTGATGACACCTGCTTGGGTGTGTTTTGATCACGACCCAGCAATGATTGCTAAGAATGCATATGCGGGCCTAATGCAGAATGGAATTCGTGTTTTTAATGAAGATGCTTTGATCGATGGAGGGTTCGAAGTAATCGTATCAGGCCAACGAAAAGGAACTGGTTCAAGTCGGGAAACTGCTGCTCAATGTGAACGCTGGGCAGGTATTCGAATTGTAATCGCTGCCTCCTTTGCACCGATACATGAGAGAAACAACATCAATCTTGGACAATTAATGGGCAATCATGAGATGCTTAAGCGACTACAGAACGGTGAAACGCTTCAGCTAAAGGAATTCACTGAGCAATATGATGACGTTACGGCACTCATTCTTGAGGCTGGAGGATTGTTTGAATTTTCAAAGGGATTGAAAGAAGGACGACTCTCCTTACCAGAATTATCGAGTGAACAGAGGCCAATGACCATGGCTGAAAAAATCATTGCCCGCAACCTTGTTGGACAACCTGAGGGGGCATGCGTTCAACCTGATGACCCTGTTATTGCCCAAGTTCAAGGAGGCTATTCTCATGAATTTACCACAGCCCAAGTGCATACATTCTTGCAAGAAACCTACGGTCATGATTACCAACTCATGAATCCAAAGAAGTTCGGCGTCTTTGAAGATCATCTCTTGTACGCACATCACAATCCAAAATTTGTTCCGTTTATGGACAAGGTCGAAACCTTACGAAGACTTCAAAACGAATTCCAAAAGCACACTGGTGTACGAGATTACTCTGCTGTTGATGGTGTATCCCCAGGGATTTGCCACCAGGTTGCTCGCGAAGAATTCATTGAAGTGTCAGATTTCATCCAAGCCACAGATTCCCACACCTGTATGGGTGGCGCATCAAATGCATTAACCTGGGGAGTTGGAGCAACTGAATATGCAAACCTTGTTTCTGCTGGATTTACCTTCGTTAAAGTTCCGGAATCGATCCGTTTCGAGCTTTCAGGAAAATTAAGCGAAGGTTGTACTGCAAAGGATGTCATTCTCTTCATCCTCGCAGATCATGCTCGCAAAGAACTAACCTTGAATCGATCAATGGAGTTTGGAGGACCTGGTTTAATCTCTCTATCAGCAGATGAACGGGCAACATTGTGCAACATGGCTACTGAATGCTCGGCGAGAACTGGTATTTGTGAAGCAGATGACATCCTCTACAACTGGATGGAAATGCAAATGCCTCATCTGAATATGATTCAACAAAGACAACGCGCAGTTGCACCCGACGAGGGGGCTGTGTATCATGGAGGAGTCCATCACATCGATCTCTCTTCAATACGTCCAATGGTTGCTCACCCTGGAGATCCTGACAAAGGAATCCCAAGCGATCCAACGAATGGGGCATACGTTGACGAACTTGGTGACGTGTCAATTGATATCGCCTATGGTGGATCTTGTACTGCAGGAAAAATTGACGATATTGCCTATTATGCTCAGGTCTGTCAAGCTGCGAAAGATTCTGGGCGAACCGTTCGAGAC
>CAXDRT010000082.1:0-7750 GCA_963991835.1 uncultured euryarchaeote | reverse complement strand
GCTATTTGGCGGTCATGCTGACGTAGCTTCAAGTGGTCGCCGGGCCGATGAATGGACCGGGGAAGAAGGCGTAGCCCTTGGCAGCGTCCTTGCCATGAGGAAACTTTCAGGTTCTCGAATATTTGAGGATGGAGAACTTACTGTTACGTTACGTATGCAGAATAATTCAGGTCTTGCTAAGATTCTCGAAGTTCGAGATCGAGTTCCTGAAGTCATGCGTATCAAGCAAGGATCAAATTACATTTTGATGGAATTGGGTCCTCGCCGTGAAACCTACATCGAGTATACAGTTGAATGTCCTCTGAGAGGATTCTACAGCGTTGGTCCTGTTGCGGTACGTATACAGGATCCATTCGGATTGTTCCACAAGGAAAAGGAATTGCATGTCTACAACGACTTCCTTGTGTTCCCGAAGATGGAAGACCTCAAAGATACATTCGTCAAATCTCGAGTACCAAAGATTTTCACTGGTGCAGTTAACATCCGACAACCAGGTCCTGGTTCTGAATTCTATTCTCTAAGAGAGTATTTCGAAGGAGACTCTTTCAGAGCGATAAACTGGAGTGCATATGCCCGATCTGGCAAACTGATGGTCAACGAACGTGAGCGTGACGCTGTTTCAGACGTCATCATCATTATCGATTCAAGAGCTGTAAGTGAAACGGGTCCTGTAAGTCGCAATGCACTGGTGTATTCCACCAGAGCAGCAGCATCGCTTGCTAAGTACTTCCTTGGAAGACGGGACTCAGTCGGTGTCGTGGTTTATGGTGACGAGGTTGTCAGTGTAGACAGAGACACTGGTAAGAAGCAACTCTATGTTATTCTAACAAAACTTGCAGGTGCAGTTGCACGTGGAAATATTCCACTTCAAGTCGTTGTTAACAGAATCCTACCCCACATCAACAAAGGTAGCCCGATCATCTTCTTGTCAAATCTTGAAGACGATCCAACCATCGTAAGTGCATTGAGAGATTTCCGTGCACGTGACTTTGATGTTACAGTGCTCTCTCCTTCTTCTCTTGAGTTTGAATTTGATGCACGTAGAATCGACAGAACAGGATATGAAGTCATGAAGACTGAACGAGATGTTCTGATGGGAGAATTACGTGGATTAGGTGTCAACATAATGGACTGGGAGCCTGATATGCTCCTTTCCACTGCCCTTGCAGGAGCAAGAGGATTCTGAGGTGATATAATGACAATGAGAAAAGCATCCTCCGACACATCGCACTTGTATGAAGGAAAAACAGTCCGCTCATCTGCGCCGAGTCGTAAGAAATTGGCAGGCCAAACTGGTATTGGTTCGGAAATTCCAACTGATGCTATCCCTGAATTGGAAATGCCTTCCTTCATCGAAAGTCTGATCGGTGGTCCAATTGTTCCAAAGATGAAGTTCCTTCCTCCAGATAAATTCGTTCAGAATATGCAACTTGGAGTCTATGTCATTCTCATTGGCCTTGCCTTGCTCACGTACATTATCTCTCCTCCAGAAGGTACCATTTGGTTCATGCTTCTGGGAAGTTCAGATCTTGCTCTTATCTTCCAAATCGGAATTATTGCAGGGGCTACTGGACTAGGTTTCTGGGGCGCATATCAACGAGATGCCCGATATATGCTCGGTTCTTATTCACTATTCATCCTCGCTATCATGCGTTTTGCTTCCTCTAAGACAAGCGTAAACGATCTGTTTGGATTAGCAGATTCTCCAACACTTCTGGCATCATTGGTTGTTATTTACTCAGTTTTGCTGATTATGTACTTCGAATTATCAAACGGCGTGATGCGTTACTCAATGCTTGATACAAGTATTCGAACAAACGAAGTCTACGTCATGAATCCAAAGAAGATTGTTGGCAAGTACCATCGTTCCCTTATCATCAACCCAGTCATTGCGACTGTACTTGCTACAATTGTTCTTTCAGCAAACACAATCCTGCCATGGTTTGTTGGTATTCTTTCAGAGGATACTGCGACCAGACTTCGTGAATCTGTAGAACTTGGTTCTGTTTACGGTGTTGCGCTTGGAACGCTCTTCGTATTCCTGATTGTTGGAGCACTCTTCGCTTTGGATTTGCCAACATATATCCAAAAGAAAAGAGAATCGAGTGACGAGTAAATCACGATTGCTCGATCATAGGTTGATTTGAATCCGCTTGTTCAACGATTATTCTGTTCAAGAGTTCAAGAGCGATTGGTAACTCCTCTCCATCGAGGGCAACTCTTGCTGAATGAGATGTTTTACTCAACCATGTCAGATTAAAGTCAGCCTTTTCAAGCGTCTTATCTATTATCTGCAACATCTTTTCGTCACATCCAATGAGGGAAATGAGGCCAAGGTGTTGATGAATTTCTGGTGAAATATTGGATTTCGTAAACACTTCCTTTGCTCGATGCATATCGTGCTGTGATACAATGAGTCTGGAATCTCCCATTCTTGACTCCAATCCCCACCAGTTGATGCCCTCTTTAGCTAACTTGCCTAGAATTTCGACGAGAAGTCGCTGATGTGCATCAACTTGGTTGTGAGAAAATCCTAAACTCATTACATTTGATAGGCAACCAATGCCTTTGAGGAGTGCGTTTTCTTTTTTTGGACCAATTGTTGTGAAGTCAGAATTGTTCTTACGATGTAAATGTTTGACATGCAGTGGTATTCCAAATTCGATCAGAGGCTCAATTGTTGAAGGATGCAAAATAGGTGTGTCCATTAGAGATAATTCAATTGCTTCTTGATATCCAAGATAACGAATCGTCTCAGAACGAACCCCCCATCTTGGGTTGATTGCAAAGATACCTTCAACATCTTTCCACAGAATGACTTCATCTGCTTCTACAAGGTGTGCTATTGCAGTTGCAGAGTGATCTGATCCACCTCGACTTAGCACTGCAAGTTCTCCATTATGGCCTTCTCCAAACCATCCTGTGATTACAGGTGTGCCCTTCAGAGTGTCTCGATTTAGTTTCGTACTTGATGCTTGTAAATCAACGTGTGTTGCAGAATAATTCCCATCCAGAGTTATTCCAATGTCTTCTGCGCCAAGCGGATATGCGTCAATACCTTTCTGTTGAAGCCGATGTGCTACAACCAGCGCACTCAGTCGTTCGCCTGACGCTAACAGTCGATTTAGTGCTGCGTTGTCGTTTGGTCTTTGAGCAAGTTCTCGTAATGAATCTTTGATGCTGTGTAAGACTAAGGAAAAAAGGTGAGCATTACTCGAGGTATCCAAACCAGGGGCAAAACGGAGATGCTGCGCAGAGAGATCATGAACCAATCTGCTCGCATATCGTGGCTCTTTAGCAGCTCGATACAGTCGATCTGTTGTACCCCAAAGTGCTGAAACGATTACGATTGATTGATGATCGCCTTGAACCACCTCTGCTATTCGATCAAGATCTGTTGAATCCCGAAGGCAAGAGCCTCCAAATTTGTGAACAACTCGATAACTCAAAAGGCATCCCTTTTCCGTAAAATAAGGTCAGCAAGAACGATTTTTGTCATAGCAATAGCCACACTCACACCTCTTGGTCCTAGTACAGGGTCGTGTCTTCCCTTTACAACGAGTTGTTTCTGAGCATCTTCTGCCAAGTCCAGAGTTGTTTGCTCCTGGGCGATACTTGATGGCGGTTTGAGTGCGATTCTTGCATGAATGTCTGATCCTGAGGTCATTCCAGCCAAGCTTCCATCAGGACGTTCTCCTATTTGCATGGGATTCGAAGATGAGCCACCCCATGGGCTATTATGCTCAATGCCAGTCATAGTTACTGCAGAGAAACCTCTTCCGAATTCGACACCTCTGCATGCAGGTATTGCGAAATATGCTCTTCCGAGAGCAGGTTCTATTCCATCAAACCATGGTTCTCCGATTCCAATTGGTAGATTTGTTACGCGCAGATCAATTCGACTTCCAATCGAATTTCGTTCTCTTCGAACGTTTTCAATACATTCTTTCATTGATTCAGCGGCGAATGGATCCCTGCATCTCAATGATTCACAGAGTTCGTTTTCCCATTCAGGAGGGCATATTTCGATAGGTTTTGCCTCGATATCTCCTATTGCCCCAACATGTGCATCGATTTGTATCTCTCCAAGAATTGGACTTATGATTGCAGCAGCAGCCACAAGGCCTGCTGTTAATCGGGCTGAAGAGGATCCTCCTCCTCTCAGGTCGGCATGGCCATCTGTTCTGACGTTCATGACCATATCTTGATGACCTGGTCGTGGATGATTTGGAATGAAACTGTAATCAGAGGATCGAGCATCATTGTTTCGAATGACCAATAGGATTGGTTGTCCGGTTGAAACCCCTTCATAGACGCCAGTTGAGACTTCAACGATGTCGCTTTCCTTACGCTTACTTGCGAAGTGACCTCCTGGCCTTCTCATATCCATGCATTGTTGAATGTACTCCTCATCGATAACCAGACCAGGAGGGATTCCTTCAATCAATGCGCCAACCATGGCTCCATGGCTCTCGCCAAAGAGGGTTACAGTCAGTAGTTTACCAAGGCGCATATGCATTGGACTCAGTCTCTCCGACTTGTCCTCTATTCAAGAACTTGGGGTTTCGTCCTCTTTATCCTCATTCTGTGGATTTAGGAAATTTGTTTCGATAAGTTCTACTTCCGGATATTTACCTTTGTACCATTGTTTCAGGCGATCTAGAATACCTTGGAGCAACTTAGGTACAACGATTACTATCGCTGTTCCTGATCCAGTAATTCCAGCAGCACGGGCGCTATTGACAAGTGCATCATTTGTCATAATTCGTCCCTTTACATCACCTGTTGCACCAATAACACCTCTGCCATTCATGGTTAATGCTACAAGTTCATTTTCTTCCTGTAATGCGTTGAGGGCTTGGATGAAGTGGTGTTGATGTGGAATAAAATCCTCAAGTACAGGTCTCTTTTCTCTTGGCCCTCTTGAGACGATGAGGACGTCCCAATCCTCTTGCTTCGGGCCGCTTCCTTCGAGAAGAATTCCTTGACGCACATCAGGTTGGTTAGCATCAATGAGTTTCCATCCTGGTGTAGCGCAGGCCCACGTGTCATCGACACTTCCTGTCAATGTAATTCCAGATTCCAATTGAGCATCGACGGCTATCGATACAATATCTGCTAATTCGAGATCCGTTTCTGTCGCGTCACAAAGTGCTCGAACTGCTGCAACACATAATGCAGAAGAGGATTTCAGGCCTTGAGCTATTGGAATCATCGATTGAACTGCCCAATTGATATCTTCTTCAGGTATTGGCAATTCGTGTCCAGCCTTTTTCCAGGATTGAACCACAAAAGAGAGTATTTGGTCACCATCTTCGAGTTCCCTTTTGCTTGGTTTATCCAATAAACGGATTGCTAATGGTAAGTCCAGGGACATGCTTGCACCATAACCAGTACCTGCAGCATGAAGTAGGCTGCAAGCACCATGTGCGTGTCCTCTTCCTAAAATGGCCATCTCTAGCGCTCCTCAGACGATGCTGAGACGCTCACACCAATATGACGGGTTCCATTGGTGTTGTAAGCAATTATTACATCACCTGTGCGAAGTTCTGTAACTGAACACGCACCACCGTTATTGTCGAGCACCCTTACCGTCTCCGCTTGTTGCATGAGTACATGTGCTTCATTATGCTTTTCATCGACATATCTCAATAGAATAAATGGGCGGGTTTCTATTTTTAAACGACCAATCGTGCAAACACGTGTGTTCCCTTGCTTTGATACGATCAGTACTTGGTCTCCTGATTTTAATTCACTAAGATATTTGGTTTTTCCATCTGCCATCAATGTGTATGCTTCTACACTTCCAGCATTAATGCGGAACGGGCGTTTTGGGACGTAGGTTGATTCAATTGTTTCACCATGCACTAGCACAAGACTTCGAGCGGTTGAGCCAATGAGCATCCCCTCTCCAATTTCGAGAAGCGACGTCAAATCAATACATACCCTGTCGCCGTTTTGTCCCGATTCAATTGAAGTTATTCGGACTTCACTCAAGTGGAGAGTATCGTTTACTTCATCTGGTTTTGTCGGCTTTATTTGCTCTGTAGAGGCTCGTAGTGATTTGACAATTAAAGCCGCTTCAAGTTCATTTTCAGAACATACGAGTGCATCGACGCCTATTTCGAGAGCAAAACCTGCTCCATGGGCCTGCAACGGCTCAATAATTTCAGCAGCGATGAGTGTTGGAGTCTGATCACATGCAGCGACGATGTTTTCGATAGGAATCATCGACCAGTCTTCGAATGTAAGATAGATCCATTCAACGGTTCCAGCAAGCGAACGAGCATACTCTTGACGTTCTTCTGAATCGATGTGAACATGAGCGCCAATCTTTGAATTCTTCTTGTATAGAAAACCATCTTGAATGGATATCGAAGAATCGGAGTGTTCTGTTGAAACGTAAAAATCAACATCGTTATTCATTGATGTAGAATTGGATTTAAGCCAGACTTCCATGTTTTCGCCTCAAAGATTGAATTCATCCGCTGCTTCAGTTGCCGAACAACCATCATGGATAATTCGTCGTAAAGCCATTGCCATCTTGAGTGGATCTTTGTGAGCAAAAACTTGCCGTCCCATGCAAACACCTGAGGCTCCAGCCTTCATTGCTTTCTCCACCATGAGTAGTACGCTGCGAGTATCTCCAGTATTTGCCCCTCCTGCCACAAGCATTGGAATTGGTGCAGCTGATGTTACTTGTTTGAATGACTCTGAATCACCTGTCCAAGTGGTCTTAGCGACATCACAACCAATCTCAAAAGCTACGCGCGCTGCTTGGGCAACACCCTGAGTTTTATCCCCTGGAACAGGATTCAAATTTGCTCCACGTGCATACACCATTCCAAGAACAGGAAGTCCGATGTGATGTGAATCCGTTGTTACTTTACCGAGTGCCTCTAACATCTCTGCCTCGCCAGGCGTTCCCATATTGACCTGGGCAGAGGCTCCGATTCCTCCACGACTCAATATTTCAGATGCGTCTCCAACAAGAACTTTCTTTGATGCGTCATCACCGCCGTGTCGAGTTGATGCAGAAAGGTGGATGACCATGCTTGTTTGAGTTCCTTGACAAAGATGAGAAAAATGACTCACAAGGCCCTTTTGAGCGACAATAACATCTACCTTTGCATCGATAAGTTCCCGAATCAATGTCTCTGTGTTTTCCAATCCAGGATTGGGATAGTCCGACAACCCATGATCGATTGGAATCCACAAGCCCTTTCCGTTTGGGAGCATTTTCTCCAGGCGTGACGCTTTGTCCATATCACGGCCAATCCTCCCTCCAATTCAATGCTTTGCATATGTTCAGCGAATCTATACGTACAAAGGGAATGATAAAAGAAGAACTATGCTTAGGGCTGTTTATGGAGACTGGTGCTTGGCTCATGGTTGGAATCCTTGCAGGTGGTTTTTTTGTCGGCCTGTGGTATATTCTTATTCGAGGTGATGCGGATCTCGACATGCGACGTGGAATCGTTGCAGATGGGTTGAGAAAGCCTGCGCAGAGTTCATCTTTCTCCAGTGCTCGAAGTGAATTCGAGCGTAAATTATTGCAAATTGAAGCTGAACGTCGTCGAAGAAATCTTTCTGGCGGCAATATCAATCTCCTCGGAGATGCAACGCTCCTGCAACAACCCGTGGAAGAACAACCTGTCATGAACGCTGCTCCTGAAGTTGTTGTTGAAGATCATGATGACGGTGAAGAGCTGTCTCTTATACACATCTCCGAGCCCACGAGACCGTACTA
>CAXDRT010000081.1:0-7759 GCA_963991835.1 uncultured euryarchaeote | reverse complement strand
CTTGTATCGCTGCTATCGCTGCTGTCGCTTGTATCGCTGCTATCGCTGCTGTCGCTGGTGTCAGATGTCGTACTTGAGCTAGCATCAGAGTTGCTCGAGTCATCGTCATCGTCATCCCCGCCAATACAGCCAGCAAATGCAGCCAGCATCATTAGCAGGACCAGTGTTATTCCTTGTGTTTGTTTCAAATTTAGTTTCATGTTTTCACGTTCCAATACCCTCAGGTATGGCCTTCCGAGTCAGATGTACTTCTTAATCTTTTTCGGGTGCCCTAAACTAATTTGGTGAACCTAAAAATCAAAACCTTGAACAAGACCTTTCCACAGCACTGCTCCATCGGGTTCTGACAATGGACACAATAGATGACGAAGAAAAAGAGGCTATTGCCTCTGAAACAATCTCAAACGAGGCTGTTGGAAAAGTTCCCAGTCGGAGGTATATTAGAACCCTAACAGTAATTGCAATCTTCTCAGCAATTATGAGGTTCAAAGGACTGGATACAGAATCCTTCTGGCTGGATGAGTTGACAACACTGAGTGCGATTAGCCAGGGTACTTGGAGAAGTACGATGGAAGGGTGGTTGTCAATGGTTGGAATGGGTACGTGGTTGATGTACTACTGGAAATTGTTAGTAGGAGATTCTGATTTTGCATTAAGATCACTCAGTGCAATTGCGGGGATTATTCTAATCATAGTCGTTGCAGAATTTACTCGAAGATTTCATGATGAAAAGGCAGCCATCATCACTGCAAGTATGCTTTCAATCTCTCACCTTGCAATCCTATACAGCCAAGAATTCAGACCTTACATGTTTACAACCACATTCATTTGGATTGCCTTTTTATTGATGAGATCGGAAAGAAGATTATCACTTTTTGAAACAATAAGTTGTATTGTTCTCCTTTCTTTTTCCTATCTGGTGCACTATGTTGCGGGACTTGTAATTGTCGTAGGCCTTCTAACCGATTTCACCCTAAGGATAATCACTGCTGTGAAAACAAAACAGGATCTGTATGTTTCAAAACTTGACAGAGTCCTGTTATTTTTGAGGTCAAAGTCAGGACAATGCCTAAAAATTTCTTTTGCAGTAGCAATGCTTGCTGTGTTCATGTTGGAAAAAATGAGGCATGATTCCGATAACACAAATCACAGCATGTGGATTAATGATGTACCTGAACGACCAGTCGTTTCTTTGTTCGATTATTTCTTTGCGTTTGATACAAGAGGTTCAGTCACTGACATTGCGGAGTTCATGTGGTATTTTGTTCTCATCACACCCCTCTTGTTATTGTTGCATAGAAGAATGAAAACGACACGAGATATGTCATCTGAATCCGAATGGTTCGTTTGGGCAGTTGGCGGAGGTACGATGCTGGTCATTGTGCTTTATTCTCTAGAAGTACGAAATCTTTGGGTGTCCCGCTACTTTGTATTCTCAATGCCTGCTTGGTACATACTGTTTGGAGTAGGAATATCAAGAACAATAGATTTGTTGAATAATCTCACGAAGGGAACAGAACACGATGTGTTGGAACGGAGATCGTTTCTAATCGCAATTTTATTCTCGTTCTTCTTCGTTCTGAATAGTACGCATTGGTATGTGAATGAGTATGAATATTATGAAAAAGGTGGAAGATCCGATTTCAAAGGAATGAGCCTATGGCTAGACGATCACGTCAACGGAGATCAAAGTGACATCTTCATCATCAGCCAGCCATATGATAAATATTGGAATCTATATCTTGACAGAATGGACAGTCATGTCGAAATTGATACGCATTCACGATGGGGTGAAGTCACGACTGGCCAAGTGATAGAAATCATCGATGATGAACCGTTCGAAGTGATCCACGTGCGAGGGCATCGATTATCAATGTGGGACTACGATAGCCTAACCCTTGTACTGTCTCCAGACTATGAATTAGTTGAGTCAGTAGATTTCATTGAAGGACAAATCGATGTGTACCATCGAATCAAGAACGGTGGACTCTCCTGAATACCTCCCCGTCAAAGGACCCGAGCACAGCGGCTTTCGCTGGAAGGGCTCGGGCGATGATATTGTTGGATGGTTATTCTTGAAATGTATACCCCATGCATAATTTTAGACTATTCAGCACCTTCCTTAGCTGTTGCCGAAATATTCACCGTTTCCATCAATATTGAATCTGAAAGTGGCATGAGTTAGATGTTGTTGGGGAACAATATTGTTGAACAAAATATGAACAAACAGCACTCTGACACTTCCGATTTAGGGTGCCCTAAATAATTTTTAATTTAAAGTTTTGTTGGGACTTCCGCTGTATCAAGAATCCAACCACTCAGAAACAAGTGTTTCAGCAAATGGATCACCTAATAGCCCGTTATGCGATATTGGTCGGACAATGACGACTAAATCAAGAACACCACCCCAGCCAGCTTCTCCAGCAATGACCACCTCTCCTATTTTTGTCCCATCAGAATTCGTCCCTGATGTGGCGACACAATCGTAGACCCAGACGTTCATTTTTACATCTCCAGAAGAAGGCCGGAATGTGTGCTCTTGGGCATCAACTCTCTGTTCCAACCTGAAATCTTCGCTATCAATTCGAATGAACGTGACTCGTTCGTCTACAATATCAATGGCTTGTCGCATTCGTTCGTTCTCTAAGCCTAAAAATGAGGAGATTGCTACGGAAGACTCAACTTGACTAAAAATCCCAAACTGATGAGGCGTACGAATACGTAAACTTTGAACAACTTCAAAATTTGTTGCGTCTAAGTCATCAACAAGAATCCAAGTGAATTGTTCACTTGCAGGCCATGCTGGAGCATATGGGTTCTCCTTTGCAAACGGTTCCCCCCATTCCTCTGGCGAACGTGGTTCATCGCAGGGCATCAGTCCAGATAGTCCGAGCATCAGGAATACAATGAATACTGCAATAAGTCGTTCATTTCGATATTCTTTCCAATCGATCCTTCCTGCTGGACTTGAGAAGGATAATATGAAAATAAGCGGTATGAGTACAAACAGGCCGTAAGGAACGATCCACAAAGCAGCAATACTTGCGAGAGCAAAATACGAGGTTTTTGAACCAAGGAATTGGTCGAAAGGTTCTGCCTCTTCTCCCTGCCTCCATCGGTGAAGAGCGAAACTAAGCGGTATTGAAACGAAAACGAGAATGAAGCCAGCAATGCTTGCAGCCAATCCCATGAGCCAAGATTAACTTCCTCCATCATATGTATTTGGGAACTTCATTAGAAAAACAAAGCATTTGAGTGATGTGACGGGAGAGCCGTATCATGGCAGACAAGGATGTGATGCGATTTTCATCCGTGATGTTTCGTCATAAAGTACCAGCACCTAAATGGTACAACCCATTCAAAAAGCAACACGGAGCAGGGATTGCTGAACTTGATTTGACATTACAAAGCGGCCAAATAGTCGGTCTTGTGGGTACAAATGGCGCTGGTAAGACAACTCTTCTTCGCATGATGAGTGGTGTTTTACCCATCGAATCAGGGAGCATCGCTGCAAATGGGACAGTTCTATCTAGCCAAGAATTACGACGCCGTGTCGGGTTTATGCCAGAACATGTACGATGGTCTGGTCATGAAACTGTTGAACAAACGCTTGTTGAGTTTGCGTTACTCCGTGGTTGCTCAAAAGACTCTGCTTTAGAGATTCTTGGGGTCATTGGCCTGAAGAACAGAGCAACATCTCCCTTGGATTCATTGAGCCAGGGTATGAGGCAACGGCTTTCACTTGGCATTGCATTACTTGGGACACCAGATGTTCTCGTCCTCGATGAGCCGTTCAATGGAATGGATCCTGTTGCCATTGATGCATTCAAACGTCTGCTTCAATCACTTGCTGCAAAAGGAATTGCGATTGTAATTTCGAGTCACCATTTATTCGAATTGGACCAACTTATCGACACACTTGCTTTGCTTCATAGAGGTCAATTGGTTGCTCATGGAACGACAGTTTCGATACAAGAAAAATTAGGCTTTGAACAACTCACAGAAGTCTGCTTAGACTCAGAGTTACCTGAGAAGTTAATGAAAAATCTTGACATTTTGGAACATTCTTCTACAACTTTGAAACACCATATGATACTGCAATCAGTTCCAAAAGACCTGCTGAATGACATCGTAGAATTGGGAATAGGCGTCATTACCTGGAGAGAAATTCAACCATCGCTCATCGAATTGCTTTGTGCTGCAACTGGCCTTGACCGACAAAGCATAGGTATGGATGTTGAAAACAGCGCATGGCTACCTATGCGAAAATTGCAGGAGGAAGAGGAATGAATCCTTCTGCTCGGATGTGGAGACTGGTCATGAGCGTCTTTCGTAGGCGTGTCCTATCAACTCGAATGTTGATCATGTTACCTATTCTGTTCCTGTTTATTCCTGGTATGGCGTGGGGATTCTCAGATCCGAACATCCAACTACCAGCCGATCAGATTCCTGAAACCGCAGCGGAAACGATGTTCTTGGCAAGTATAGGTATTGTCTTTGCAGGAACCATGGCAGCAGTTTTGTTGGCTCATGATGGTATTAGCAAAGACAGGCAAAGCGGTGTTCTTGAGCTACGACTATCTCAACCAATGCCGCGATGGAGACAATCAATGATTCTCGTGATTGGAAACTGGGCAAGTATCGCAGTCCCAGTAACAGTCCTGATGCTCATTTCGATGTGGCTCGTTGGTTATCGAAGCGACATGTGGCTATCCGCTGGTGATTCTGTTGTCTTCGTTGTGGCTGCTTGGCTTGTACTTCTATGGTACACTGTCTTTGCTCTACTCGCATCAAGTCTGGCTAAAGAACAAGGTTCTGCAATTGCATTTTCGATTGGATTATGGTTCCTTTTCACCTTGCTATGGGTATTGTTTACGACCCTCATTGCTGCTCTAAATGGCGTTGCCGTTGGTGAATCCACTGATGCATCATATTCTGTTTTCGAGGGCCGTCTTGATCTCCTTTCTCCGAATGGAGTCTACCATCATTTGCTTGAAACTCGATTGGATGATGTCAACAGAGGTGTTTCCCCGACTGGAGCCGTTCTAGCAGCATTAGCGTGGACTTTTTTCCCACTATTATGGTTTACAAGACGCATCAAACGCCTCGTACCGTGATGTTTTCTAAGCAAGACTTCATGAACAGAGTCGTACTCGTCAGGACATGATTCCCGTACTCGTGATGCTATTACTTTCAATTCTCATGCCTTCAATTGAGACTTCAACATTGGAAAATGAGGACCAGCCGCAGGCAACATCTGGCCGACAAGGAAGCCTTGATGTTGATTGCAGTGGCTACACGTTTGAAGACCTCTTTGAATACGATTTTGCACTCTTCAACCTTGACATCAATGATGACTGGGCAACTGGGGCTATGGAAGCTCAGGCATGGGTAAACGGGAGCAAATCTGCTGTTGTGCGAGACAATCTGGATGGGTTGTTCGAAGGAGTTCCAGGCGGTGATGATGATTGGATGTCAACTGATGAAAGAGAAGCTGTCCGTTCCATTGGCCCCAAGTGTATTGCAGACATGGAAACACGACTGGGAATCCGTGAAGGAATAGCCCACAGAGGCAGCGTAGACTGGAATGATCTTGAATTCGTTGAAGATGGTATTGCTTTGGATGAAGTCAATTTAGTCCCTTCAGGTCATGCCCAAGAGCGTTCCTGTAGCAGCGCATTATCCGACCCAGGATGCAAGGAAGTCCCTGTCACCATAACAGACGATTTAGAGATTCACCTTTTGACCAAGGAAGGAGAAAACAACAATGTTCGGTTTGATCAACTTCCAAACCAAGGTAGTTCAAATTTCACTCTGGCAATGAATATCACAAACATCACTGATGCTCGACTCGTTTTGACATTCCCTGTTGAACAAGGACTCAGAATAGCAGATCTTGGATTCTATGATGATGGTGTTTTGCAAGAAGAACTTGCGGCTCCAGTCAGCGAATTCTTACCTGATGGTCGTCTAAGAATTGTGGCTGATGTTGATTATCCATTGGGATCATATCCGATGGTTCGAAATATGTTTATCGATTTTACAACACAGGCCCCATTTACGAATGAAGTACCAGTTTGGTCTTCTACTGCACCTGCAGAAGGAACCATCATTCCATTGGGCGTTTCGTCCGGAGAGGAACTTGCTTCAACTCAAACTGGAATGTGGGTTGTCGATGAAAGCGGATGGAACCTGCGATGTAATTTCACATCAGCGGATGAAGCCAACGGATGGTCTGTGAGAATGGATGAGGATGCAAACTTGTTCGTTACGGCTGGCGGAACCTCGGCTACTGCGCAGTGTGCTGGAGTAGATGCATATGGTGCAGAAACAGTCGAACATCGAAATTACACATTTGGAAAGGTATTGACCATCGTAGTAGCAACAGTAGTTGATGATGAAATCCGTATTACATGGTTCCCCACCAACCTTGTTGACTCCCTGACTGTCACTGCACATGCACACCAAGACACTCGCATGGGGCCCTCTGTTACTCAAATTATTGAAAGTACAAATCAGTTCAATTTGTCTCTTACAGGAATTAGCCCAGGCGAAGTAATGGTCAAGGGCACCGCTACTTCACAAGGCATGGAAGATTTCAATTTCATGCTTGATCTGGACTTAATTAAGGCAAACACACCTCCAACCATTTCGATTGAAACGAATCTACAAGGAGAAGAAGCAGAATGGAATCTTGATGGACTCAAATTCACACTTTCAGGCAATGTCATCGACCCTGATGGCCAAGAGGTCACCCTTATGTTGTGGATATGTGACGGAACAACCACAAATTTCGATCGACAAAATCTTGCATGGGAGATTCAAGTATCAATCGCTAATTGCATCCAAAATGATGTACAATCACCTTACGATATTATTATCAAAGCAACTGATGAATCAGGCGGAGAAACAACCAGACTACTTCAGGTCATAGATCCAAATGCTGGTGCTGTTGACAACAGTGGAGATGGTGATTCGGATGATGACGATGATGAAAGTTCGGGCATTCTTCCTGCACCTGGCCTTATCGCCACACTGCTAATTGGTTTAGTTGCGGCTGGATGGGTATCTCGACGTCAAGACTGACCAACAGTATCAAACATAGTGTGTCGTCAGGTTGGAGTTGAGAGCCATGTTCAGAGGTGTAGTTGACCGCGCGAGTCATGAATTAGGTCTGCTGGTAACATTCAGCGGATCTTCGCCTGCACTAGGCTCGATTATTGTTCGAGAAGAAGACGGACATTACATCGGAAAAGTCGATGCAGTTCTTGGTTCGACAGAATCACCACTCGTTCACATCGCGCACCTAGATCGCAAACAGGACAATGACCAATTCGTTGGTTCAACCGTTACTGTTAGAGCGAAGAAAGAACGCGAAGACCGTCCTCAACGAAGGGAGTTTAGAGAAGAACGCCCTAGCCGTGACCGAGAACGTTCATTTGACCGAAGAGACAATAATTCTCGTGGAAGAAATGACAGAGAGCGATCCGATTGGATTTGTGCTTCATGTGGAAACGATAACTTTGCCTTTAGAACAGAATGCAATAGCTGTGGAAAATCAAAACAAGGAAACGTGGCAGAACGTGGCAGCTCATTCAGAAACGATCGTGGAGGAAGAGGTCGTGATGATCGAAGAGGTCGTGATGATCGAAGAGGTCGTGATGATCGAAGAGGTCGTAATCAAGAGCAGCATAATCGAAATGATTGGATCTGCCCTTCATGTAAGAATGACAACTTTTCTTTCAGAACCGAATGTAAT
>CAXDRT010000080.1:0-7857 GCA_963991835.1 uncultured euryarchaeote | reverse complement strand
AATGTCAGCAGGCACACGTTCTAGGGCCATGACTGCAACAGCACCTGCTTCTTCAGCAATTGCTGCTTGTTCAGCATCAACGACGTCCATAATTACGCCGCCTTGTTGCATTCTAGCGAATCCTCTCTTCAGGAGGTCACTACCGTGTCGTAGTTCGGAGAAATCAGTATGTATCATGGCTCTCATCCTAACGGGAGGTATAACCCTTCAAGAAGGTTGGTTAAGTACCACAGTGAAAATCAAGCGCCAAGAACTGGGGAATCGCCTTCAGCAATTTCAGCATCAGGGGCTTCTTCTTCGTTTTTGTCAATCCATGACTCTTCTTCATCTGGAACATCAGTATCAGCGAAGATCGCTTCAACAGGGCATTCTGGGACGCATGCTCCGCAGTCAATGCATTCATCTGGATCTATGATGAGATATGTATCCATCTCGCGAAAAGCTTCAACAGGGCAAACTGCAACACAATCCTGGTACTTGTGGTCCACACATGCCGAAGTCACAACGTGAGTCATAACTTTACCCAGTGTCATCACCTACTTGAATGCTATTCATAGAGCCATGTCAGTTTAGGTTAGCCGAAAATCTTACTCGAAAACTTGCATAGCAATATCAGTAGAATTTTGCCCTGGATAGACTGCTACTTTCATTCGAACTTTTATGACTGGACCATTATGATTTTGCGGCGTCAAAGATACCACTTGGCCTACAATTTTCTCTAAATCGAATCGAGCATGGATGACATTATTTTCGTCCATGCGTTGTCCGAGTTGTTCTCGGATGAGTTTGGAGTTGCTTTCTCCAAGCCTTTGAACAAAATCTGAAACGAGTTTATTTTTCTGTACATGTGTACTGAGTAAAGCAACCTTCGGCCCATGGTAAGACGAGGTCATGTCGACATCCCATTCTGTTCCAGTAAACCACTCAAGGGCTTCAGTGACCAGATCGATATCTTGCAATTCATGGGCTGTGGCAGTAGCATTGATGTGGAGGATGCCCATAAAACAACCACGAAATGACTAGGTCAAGAGGTTTACCGCTCTTCCTTTCCATCAATCTTATTCAAATAGGAGAGGTATGTCGGTGAATTGCAAGAGGGGTAGCCCCCTCAAGACACCTCCGAGATGAGTGACATGGCAAAGAAGATGAGCGCAAAAGCGCGAGCAACAGCCCGTAAGCAGAGAGATAAGTGGAAGACAAAGCGTTGGTACACCATCCGAGCTCCTCGAAGCCCTTGGAATTTCCAGAACATTGGAGAGACCATCGGTGAGTCAGACGAACACATCATGGGACGTGTCTATGAGATGACCCAACAAGAATTCAACGGTGATTTCACAAAGATGCATGTTATGCTTCGATTCCGTGTCACCGATACAGCCGGACAAGATGCATTGACAACATTCGTTGGACATCATCACCAAACAAATCACATCCGTCGACAAATCCGCCGATATCGTGGTAAGATTGACGACGTAATGGACGCAGTCACCGAAGACGGTTACCTCGTTCGAATCAAGCCTCTGATCATCACTCAAAAGCGTGTTCAGACCTCGGTTAAACAAGCAATTCGTTCAAAGACTCGAGAAGTTGTTCGTGGATTTATCGCCAAGTCAACATACGATGGTCTCCAAGTTGCAATGCTCGATGGATCTCTTGAAAACAACATTCAAAATTCCATCAAGAGCATCTATCCTTGCAAGTCTGTCGTTATTCGAAAGAGCCAACTTCTCCAAGCTGGTGTAACAATGGATGCAGGTCCAACGCTTGATGAAGTTCATGCTGAGGAAGCTCGAAGTGCTGCAGAACTCAAAGCCAAGAAAGCAGCAGCACTCGCTGAAGCAATGGAAGAAGAATCTGAAGAAGCAGAAGAAGAGACAACAGAAGAAGTTGCAGAAGCACCTGCTGAAGTTGCTGAAGCACCAGAACCTGTTGCTGAAGAAGCTCCTGCTGCAGAAGAAGTTGTTGAAGAAGCACCTGCTGAAGCATCAACAGACTACAGTTCAATGACCGTTGCTCAACTCAAGGAACTTCTCAAGGAAGCAGGCAAGCCTGTCTCTGGAAAGAAGGCTGAGTTAATCGAGCGTTTGCAAGAATAAGCAGCGAACATTTGACAATCGTTGAGCGATTGGGATAGTCATGCAGCGCATGGCCGTCATCGGTGGAACTGGTTTATTGAACATGGCTACAGGCCAACCATTCAGTGATGCTGGACTTGAAGTGATAGCGACTGACTCGTTTGATGTCGAAACTCCATATGGAGTAGTTCCACTCAAATCATTCCAACTCAAACAAGGTTCTGAAGAGAAGACACTTGTCTTTCTTCAACGCCATCATAACGATGGTTCTGCAAGTAAACCTCCGCACAAGATCAATCATCATGCAAACATCTGGGCTTTGAAGCATGCACAAGTGGATGCAGTACTATCTGTTTGTTCTGTCGGATGCATTGCTGCTGATTTCCCACCAGGTCGTGTAGGGATTGCTCATCAATACATTGACTTCACTGGACAAACAACAACCTTCCATGATGACAAGGCTCAGTTTACATCCGTAACTATTCCCTTCGATGAAGCTATGAATCAACACCTCGAATCCACACTTCGCTCAATTCAAAACCTTTCAGATGAACGACTAAGATTCACCTACTGGTTAGCTCAAGGACCTCAATTTGAAACCGCTGCTGAAGTTGAAGCCATCGATCGACTTGGAGGAGAAGTTGTCGGGATGACTATGCCACGGGAAGCGAAACTGTGCAGAGAAATCGAAGTTCCATACGCTGCATTACTCATCGGTTCGAACTGGGCTGCTGGAAGGGAGCCAGGAGATGCAACTGCTGATTTGAATCATGAATCGGTATCTGCAGAAGCCAATCGAAGACTTGGACCTGTCTGGTCGTGCATCACTTCTCTTCTGACACAATGATTTAGTGCGTTCCAGTAAACCATGCACTATGGAACCTTTCTCAGTAGAATCGTGGCTCTCATCCAAAGATGAAGACATATGGACGAATATGATGCAACGCGTTGCAGCATTTCATCACAAACATGACTTCGCTGGAAACAACGGTCACGATATGGGGTATCGAATTGCATTAACTGTCGAAGAGTTAGGTGAACTTGCAGCAGCTGTTACCAAGAACAAACCAATTGAAGAAGTTGCAGAAGAGATGGCTGATGTTATGATTCTCCTCATGGGGCATTCTCTAGCAATGAAGATTGATCTCAAAGATGCCTTCGATAAGAAAGTAGAACGAATCATGCAACGCCCTGCACGACAAGGAAGACTTGGTATTCGAGTAACTGAATACGATGGCTCATGATCTTCTTCGAAGAATCATATAGGTCGTTTCATGTTCATTCTTATCATCAGAAGGAACTGTTTCAACAATCTCTTTCTCCCAATCGTTCTCGCTAAAGAGTTCAACACGTATCTCTCCTGATCGATTTGTTTGAACCATCGTCACATGGATTTCTTCAACAAGCTCTCTGCATTGCTCATACACATTTGCTCCTCCAATAATCCAGCAAATATCTGATTGATTCTCTTCTGCAACGAGCAATCCCTTTTCTATAGAAGAAGAAACACTTACTTGTTCAAGTGTATACTCTTGATTCCGTGATACAACAATATTCAATCGATTCTCAAGAGGTCGATATGCTTCTGGAAGACTCTCCCAAGTGGTTCTTCCCATCAGGACAGCATTGTTCCCTTCCCCAATTGTTAGGCGTTTGAATCGAAGCATATCCGCTCGAAGTCTCCAAGGTAAGCCATCATCCTTGCCAATGCATCCGTCAAGATCCATTGCAAGAATCATCTTTCGTAACATCGAACTCACACCGAGATTGGAGCTGATATGTGTGGATGATGTTCGTATCCAATGACTTCGAGACTTTCAAAGGTAAAATCATCAATGTTTGTAATTGTCGGATCGAGTTTGATTGTTGGTAATGCAAGTGGTTCCCTACTTACCTGCTCTCTCGCCTGATCAAGATGGTTCATGTACAGATGAGCATCACCTAGAGTATGAACAAATGTTCCTGCTTCAAGTCCACACACTTGGGCCATCATATGGGTGAGTAATGCATAGGATGCAATATTGAATGGAACACCCAAGAAAACATCTGCACTTCGTTGATACAACTGGCAATTGAGCCTTCCATCAGCGACATGGAACTGGAAAAACGCATGACATGGCATCAGTGCCATCTCATCGAGTTCACCTACATTCCAAGCTGAAACAATGATTCGTCGACTGTTTGGATTAGTTTTGATTTGGTCAATGGCCTGTTCGAGTTGATCGATGATACGTCCATCCTTTGATTCCCATTTGCGCCATTGCTTTCCATAAACAGGTCCAAGGTCGCCATTTTCATCGGCCCACTCGTTCCAGATACGAACGCCATTGTCCTGAAGGTACTTCACATTCGTATCTCCCTTGATGAACCAAAGAAGTTCATGGACGATTGAACGAAGATGAAGTTTCTTCGTCGTTACCATTGGGAATCCTTTTTGCAAGTCAAATCTCATCTGATATCCGAACACAGAAAGTGTTCCTGTTCCAGTGCGGTCTTGCTTTTCAACACCTTCATCGAGGATATGTCGCATCAGTTTGAGATACTCGTCCATGATTCCACCAACCATGTTCCAGTGATGGAAGCCCTTGAGGGTTACCTCCAACTAAGGAGCGCCCAAACCTTGTATGCTTCCCATTAATTGGTCCGTAAATTTACGATAAAGTGAGGCCAATTCACTACGGATTTCATGTTCTTCTTTCTTTGCAAGTAGGAGCAATGATTCTGCAGTTTGATTTCCACCATTCGAATCAACAAGCCATTGATACCAGGTGACTCCTTGACCTGCATTAAAATCGACAGGACGATGCAATCGTGGAAGTTTATGCACCTGGGGTTTCATCATATCCCGACTCCCAATAATCGCAATTGGGATGACAACAGTGTGTGGGTAAGATGCTGCAAGACGAGCTACTCCTGTCTTACCAGGGAGTAGGAACGGTGCTTCTTCATTCTTTGAACGAGTTCCTTCAGGAAAGATTCCCAAAGCACGACCTTGATCAAGAACATCGGCTGCACTGGAAAGTGCATCCAAGCCACCACTTTCTCGTTGTGTCTCAATCTGGCCAGTACTCTTCATGACAAAGCGAGTCCAGGCCTTCTTGAAGTGACCATCTTTTGCAAGGTAGTGAGTTGTCCTTCGAGATGAAAGAATAACGAGAATGGGATCAACGTGAGACAAGTGGTTCGCCGCCAGAATAACAGATCCTTTTCTTGGAATGTTTGAATCACCACGAACCCTTAAGCGAATTAAAAACCGAAAAATAGGAACGACTGAAAGGCGAAGAAAGTTGTAAAACAGGTTCTTAGGAGCCTTTTTTCCAGTGGTTGGAATCAACCAATGCTCTCGTAGGGAATCCCACGCAGCCACGACCTCTTGGTCTGCCTCCATGCATTATCGGTTTGTAGGTAGGGTTTTGATGCTTTGGAGAATAATTGACCATTTCTGGGCATTTATTCTTCTTCAGACCAGGTACGTCTCATGACCTTTCCAGTCAATTGACCAGCATCGAATGCTTCCATATCGTGTTCAACAATTAAATGCATGACTAACTCATGTTGCAAAACCATTTCATTACATGTTGGGCATTGGAGCTGCTTAGCTTGCTTGTATCCCATAAATTCCAATCGACCTTGCTTTGTTGAGAGCCGACGACCAGTTCTCAATACAACTGAAATAAACACAAGTGTGAATAATACAATGACGCAACCAAAGCCCATAAAAACGCCTGATGGAGGTGGGTCTTGTTCGAGTTGAATGTCTTGATACACCTTGTTCTCACTTGAGTTTTGATGCTTTCCAATGTCAATTGTGTGAGTGACATTTTCACCCCTTAAACTAAGTTGAATATCTAAGTCGTCCTCTTCGGAATCAACCTCGATCATGAGCGTAAAATACCCATACGTATCGGTTATCGCCTTGACTCCACGAAATTGATAACAATCAATAATTCCAGGTTCACATTCAACAAAGACATACTCCAAAGCAACGGGTGAGTTGTCAGCATACGTTGCCTTTCCAGAGATACGGTACGTTTCTGCTTGAGCATTCAGACTGAACAGAATAACGAGAAGAAGGGGCAAGAGTACTCTTCTCATGTACCAACGATTACATCAGGTCTCTTATAGACTCTTGATTAAACCCTCAAGAGGGAAATCACGACTTGTTGATTCACTCAGTACCGACGAGTTTGTAATCATCGGAAAGTGGAGTTGCTCCAGTTTCCATGAGGATGATCTTTCCATCTTTGAATCGCATGAACGACATAACTGCTTCTGAGTCTGAATCGTTTGCAAAGTGGACAATTGAGTGAGCAACGCCAACTTCATCGTTTTCGAACAAAATTCTTTGGTTTTCAGATTGTGGAGTGTTTCCCCCGCTGACAAATCCCATGATATCGGATTTACTCATGGTGATTCCACCAACGTGTGGATTGAAGACACAATCATCGTGAATGAGTTCTCCAAGTGCTTCGACATCTGCGTTATCCCAGGCTTCGTTGTATGCTTTTATGATTGACATTGTCCTGCTGAAGCAAGCCAGTTCCTTAAACCCGTCGAACATAGATTCTGTAGTTCTTGAGGGCTGAGGTCTTTTCGACACAGCGTGCAGTATGGCCGACCATATAGCAACCCGAAAATCCACTTTTACTTCTGCTTCAACAAGCAGAAAAAGACGGACACACCAACCCAGTGTCCGAGATTTTGGACGTCGCGTAGACGTATATAGTAAACCTGAGAAATCTAAATTGATGGCTAAGCAGAAACAAGCAGAAGAATGCGTTCTCTACGTTCGAGTATCAACAACTCGTCAAGCGGAGGATGGAGTGAGCATAGATGCTCAAATTGCCAAAGGAAAAGCTAACGCAGAATTTCGTAATTTACTGCTTCCTGATGAGAATATTTTCATCGATGACGGAGTGAGTGCCAAGGTGCCATTATGGTCAAGACCTGCTGCTAAGCAGATGAAGGCGTTCATCCTCAAGCAGAAAATTAAGCACATTTTTGCTTACAGAATGGACCGATTATTTCGCAGCACCATCGATTGCCTTGCCACAGTGGAAGAATTAGATGAATTTGGTATAGGAATTCAGTTCTGTGAATCAGGAGGACAACCTCTTGATTTGTCTTCAGCAGTCGGTAGAATGCTCATCACAATCTTGGCTGCCTTTGGTGAAATGGAAAGAAATCTCATCAGCGAGCGAACCACAATGGCTCTACAGCATCTCAAAGATACAGGTCGACGATTTACCTACGACAAATACGGTTGGGATGTGGATGAGGACAACAACTTCGTTGAGAATGAAAAAGAACAGTATTGGATTGAATACATCAAGGTGAGATATCATGAGGATGACATCTCAATCTCACAAATTGCAAGAGAATTGAACACATGTGGCGTTCCAACCAAACGTGGAGGCAAATGGTCTCACAAACAAGTGTCTCGAATCGTTGTTCGTAATTAATTTCAGAATCTTTCCATAAATGAAAATCATTTCTATCTAGCTTGTGCACGTAAGAATTTACCAAAGAAATGGTTGCGATGCCAACGCAGATAGTCGCTTCTTGGGGCTAACGATTTGAAGACGTCAATCGGTTCACGTATGTGTTGTCCGTCGTATTGGGCAAGTTCATCATTTTGCTTCATTTCATCATGTACGAGAATTGTACCATCGTCCTCAATGGTGAACATACCATTGTCAAAAGCCCAGTGTAGAGCTTCTCCGCCGCCAATTTTCTGACTTTCGGGAATAGATATAAGCAAGCCTCCACTAGTTTGAGCATC
>CAXDRT010000079.1:0-7886 GCA_963991835.1 uncultured euryarchaeote | reverse complement strand
CGAAATCCTCAGTGTTGAGGTTTCTTGATGCTGAGCAGAAAGATTCTCAATTTGATCATCAAGCCAACGAACTTCCCAACCTTGTGGGAATCCTGAATGCTGATTCATTGGTTGAATTGCACCCGATGTTTCCCACGGATAATCATACTCGGACGAGCCGTTGAAGACAACTTCTGCGGCAGTTTGTTGCAATGTTAGGCGCAATGCAGCATCCATTGTGGTATTGTCTGTCAATCCAACTGGTGAATCACCTGTAAGGGAGGAAAATAGAACGCATGCTGCGAGATAAGAACCTGAGGTCGAAGGATGGCTTCCGTCAGTTGAGTATAAGCCATAAAATGTGGATGTAGGAGACTGTGGATTACCGCCAGTTGCAATAATCGAGTCATGTATGTGTTTGAAGGCTAATCCAACGGGTGCGATGTAGATGTCAGCAGAGGTCTGAGAGGATATGTTGTCTCTGAAATCGATGTATCCCTCTTCAAGTCTGTCTTGCATTACAGTGTAATTTGAAAACAGCGTTGGATTGGTTGGATCGCCACTTCTACGACCCCAGGTCATCATTAGCATTGTTGAACCGCCTTCTGTATCAACACGATCTGCGAGGTCAATACTTCCGTTTTTACTTGCAATCCAATCAGAATTAGAACGGGTAAAACCAGGTATCTGCGATTGATCTTGTAAGACAACTGTGTCCCAAATACCTGTTGCGAGTGAGAGATTTTGAGCACTTGAAGACGTGTTCACGTTGGACCAATGATTGGCAAGAGTGTGTCCTCCTGTCGTGTATGCAGATGTATTGCTCGGACTTCCAGCATTTCTCAGCATCTCTTCAAGCATTGAGTTCAAACTGTTCTGAGAAGTATATGAATTTCCAAAAATAAGAACGTCGCTAACGGATGTCGACCATGATGGAACAGTAGTGGTTGTATTCGATCCTGTGTTGTTGGATGTATAATTCGCCCACCAGCCAGATAAGTCTGGTTCTTCTTGAACACTAAGAAGGAATGAATCTGTTACTGAGCCAAGGTTTGAAATCGGTAAATCCAAATCAACAGATTGTCCAGGTTGCATAGCGAGTAATCCATTATCACCAACGCTATTTGCGTCAATCGACGGGTGATAGACAATAGCAACAGATACATAGACGTCGATGGAAGATGATGAGACCCCATCGGTTTCGTTTACGAACAGCGTGAACATTCCGTTATCAGAAGGTGTTGCGGTTTCTGCAAGATGCACGACGATGGTTGTTGATGCATTATATGTCGGTAAAACGTTGGAAACAGTTGCAGAAGTTGGTGTTGCTGACCACACATTCGACAAACCGTCCGTTGAAGATTCTATGGAGTAGGTCTCAATAGAGGACCCATTATTTTCAATAACAAGCGAGATGTTGGCCGATTCGCCAGGAATAAGAATCATGTGAGGCGTATCTACAGAGAGAACGATAGTTGGATCCGCTTTTGCTGTAATAGCGAGTGGAGAGGCACTTGCTGCAAGCATCAAGAGAACCAAAACTACGGCACGTGAGTGAGTCTTTGACATGGGACCACTTCAAGCGAGGCACCTTTAGCACTTGAGCGAATCGGCTACTAGGGTCTGAAAATCCTCAGAAATTGCTTAGTTTTTCAATTCGTGAAGAATCTAAGCGTTCCCAAGGGAAATGTCCCTCATCCGTTGCGTGACGTCCAAAGTGGCCACCAGCAGATGTCGCTTTGTAAATTGGACGGAGTAAATCTAAATCCTTAGCAATTGCCGCGGGTCTAAAATCAAATGTCTCCTGCACACGGCGGGCAAGTTCTGAATCTGAAACAGTACCTGTTCCAAAGGAATCGACCATTAAACTGACTGGTTTGGCTACACCGATCACATATGCGAGTTGAATCTCAAATCTTGTGGCTAAACCTGCTGCTACAACATGCTTAGCAGCCCATCGGGCCGCATATGCTGCACTTCGGTCAACTTTCGAAGGATCTTTACCACTGAAAGCACCTCCACCATGACGCCCCATTCCACCGTATGTATCCACGATGATCTTTCGTCCTGTCAATCCAGCATCAGCGTATGGGCCACCTGGGTCTGCGAATCGACCTGTTCCGTTGACAATGAGTGTATAATCTGAGGAGAGGAGTTCTGAAGGGATGACGTGTTCAACGACGTGTTTCTGAACCTGTTCCCTAACGTATTGAAGTTCTTTTTCTACTGAACCATCGAACTGGTCTTTCAAAAATTTGTCGTGTTGAATTGCGACAATGACTGTATCGACTCCAATAATTTCTCCTTCGCTGTTGTACGCTACAGAAACCTGAGATTTTCCATCAGGCCGAGCCCATGGTAGAATCATTTCTTCACGAACTGTCGTGAGTCTTCGAGAAAGTCGCTGTGATAATGCGGCGGAGAGAGGGAAATATCTTCCTTTCAAATCCTCGTATCGTTCGGTTTCTGTGCAAGCAAAACCGAACATGAGCCCTTGATCACCTGCTCCTTGAGAATCAAGGGTTTGTCGATCAACACCTTGGTTAATGTAAGCAGATTGAGTTGTCACATAGACCAAAACATCACACAAGTCAGGATTTGTAGCGTCCATTCCGATAGCATGTGAATCATACCCAATATTGGCTGCTGCTTGACGTGCTATAGCATCATAATTTGGGGCAGGAGCATCGAGAGACACTTCGCCTGCAAGGATAATCACGCTCTTGTCTTCCATACCTTTCACACAGGTTTCAACTGCTACTCGAGCATTTGAATCAAGTGCGAGACAAGCATCGACAATAGCATCAGAAATGGCATCACACAACTTATCAGGGTGGCCGCTTGTCACAGACTCCGAAGTAAAGATGTCTTGTTGCATGGCTTTCCGCCTCCATACTCATTATCAAAGGTTTCCATGATGAATCGAGCATGGATTTACAGCGATTCTTATTTGTACGGCACCATCTAGGAATTCACATGGCTGACTGGCATCCCACCGCATATCGGACACACACACTCTCTGAAATTCAACAAAAAGGTGCAGACCTCGTTGGACAAGAAGTTACAGTCGCAGGATTTATGGAAACCAATAGAGGCAAAGGAGCCATCTGTTTTGTCGACATGAGAGATGGAACAGGAAGTTTGCAAGTCTTCTTGAAGGCAGACATCATTGGTGAAGAGAAACTCGATGTTGTTCAACGCATGACTCGAGAATCAACATTGCAATTCACAGGCACCGTAGCCCAAAAGCGCCCACCGAAGTTGAAGGAAGGTGAAACACCACCTCCACCGACCTATGAAGTTGTAGCATCAGAGGTTGTTGTTTTGACTCGTGCAAATGCACCACTTCCACTCGGCATTACCGATTCAGTAACAATTGGACTTGATACCCGTCTTGACAATCGCTTCCTTGATCTTCGTCGTGCTCACGTAGATGCGATGTTCACCCTTCGCTCCAAGGTACTGCAATATGGACGTGATCACCTCATTACAGAAGGATTCAAAGAAATCAATACCCCTAAAATCATTGCATCGGCTTCAGAAGGAGGGACAAACTTGTTCCCAATGATGTATTTCGATACCCCTGCATTCCTTTCACAGAGTCCTCAATTGTACAAGCAACTTACCATTCTTGGTGGAATGGAACGTGTTTTTGAGATTGGACCAGCTTTCCGCGCAGAAAATCATGACACATACCGTCATCTGAATGAATTTATTTCCTTCGATATTGAAGCTGCATGGATGAACGATGATGACGTCATGGGCGTCCAAGAAAGAATGATTCATCATATTTGGAAGACTGTAGCAGAAAACGATCAAGAGCATATTGATACAATTAATGCTTACAGAGAGAGCCAAGGAGATGGACCAATCTCAGTCGAAATCCCTACAGTTCCGTTCCCTCGTATCGAATATTGTGATGCGATTAAGATGATTCAAGATGCAGGAGAAGACATTACATGGGGAGACGATATTGATTCATCTCACTGCGATATCATTGCAGCAAAATACCCTGGATTCCACTTCCTACCTCGATGGCCAATGGAAATGAAACCATTCTACATCCATCACATCCCCGGTGAAGTAGGTGCTACTGGAGAACAACTCAGTCGTGGATTTGACTTGAACTATGGACGAGATGAGATGACAAGCGGTGGACAAAGAGAGCATAACGTAGAGATTCTTGAAGAAAATCTTCGCTCGAAAGGCCTCAACCCAGAAGAATTCTCCTTCTACACTGATGGATTCAGATTCGGTGCACCACCACACGCTGGCTGGGGTCTTGGAGTTGCACGACTCCTCATGGCACTGACTGGTTCAAGAAACGTACGTGAAACGGTCTTATTCCCACGAGACAGACATCGAGTAACACCCTGAGTTGACCAAGATGCCTGTTGATCGAATGCAATGGGGTGCTGAAGCGTGGCAATTTGCAGACTTGCACATGCCCGATGAACCATCCCCTTTCCAAAACGATCATGGCGTCCCATGCATCATGTTAATCCATGGTGGATTCTGGAAAAGAGAGTATTCGCTTGAACTGATGCAGCCGATTGCTAATGCGCTCAGCGATGCTGGTGTTGCAGCATGGAACATTGAATTCAAACGTTGGGATGATGGAGATGAAGGCGTATGGATGGACACCATCTCGGATGTCCTTCGAGCATGGGGCCAACTCGCACTCCTCCCAGGAATTGACATTACTCGAAGCATGGTCATGGGTCATTCTGCTGGTGGTCATCTCGCTTTGTTGATGGCAAGTAAAGCCGAGCGGAAACCTTGGCTTGCGATTGCTCAAGCCCCAATAACCGATCTTTTTGGAGCAGATGATTCAAAATTAAGCGATGACGGAGATGCAATTCGCCGCTGGATTGGTTGTGAACCATACAGCAATGAAGAAATTTGGCGACGGCTCAATCCTGTTGATTTGCCACCCGAATCACCCGTTCTTCTTCTCCACGGTGAGAAAGATGAAGAAGTACCAATCGAACAAAGTGAAACGTATGCCAGAATAATGGAAGCTAAAGGATCTCATGTGCAAAAGGTATGGTTACCAGGTGACCATTACAGCATTATTGATGCTGCAAGCGATGATTGGCTTGTGCAACAAGATGCAATTCTTGACTGGTTGTAAGTCAAGAACCACTAAGACCAACAATACCCTCGGCGGGTCATGAACCTCCTTGGTGCTGACGCCGTACTCGCCTCAAACGCTCTCTCTGGAAAAACTGCCTTGATTTGTGGAGCAAGTCGAGGAATCGGTGCAGCAACTGCACGTATTATGGCAGGTGCAGGAGCAAACGTCATCGTTTCAGCACGTAATCAAGACCAACTTAATCACCTTGTTGAAGAACTGAAAACCCTTGGCAACGGAAGCCATCAAAGCCTTGTGATGGATCTGGAAGATACAGATGCAATCTCGAGTAAAATCAATCGACTGCTCGAACAAAACCCAATCCATATTCTCATCAATAACGCAGCTGGACCGCCAGGGGGACCGTTGCTTGACAGCACTGTTGAGGAATTAACTCAGCCATTTGGTAGACATTTGCATGCTTCCCATACACTTGTACAACTTCTCGCTCCTTCGATGGAATCAGAAGGATATGGAAGAATTATCCAAATCGTATCGACAAGCGTTCGAGAACCAATTCCTAACCTTGGCGTTTCGAATACACTCCGTGGAGCAATGGCCTCATGGGCTAAATCACTTTCAAGAGAACTTGCACCATGCATCACAATCAACAATGTATTACCTGGTTTCACAGATACTGAACGATTAGGAAGCTTAGCACAATCCATTCATGAGCGAACTGGAAAATCACTTGATTCTATCCATGATGGTTGGATGAACCAAGTTCCAATTGAGAGGCTTATCGATCCACTTGAAACTGCATCTGTTATTGCATTCCTCTCAAGTCCAGCCGCGGGAGCAATTCGAGGAGTTTCCCTTCCAGTTGACGGCGGCCGATTGAGAAGCATCTAAGTGAATGAGAAATTCATTCATCTTCGATGACTTCGAAGGTTTTGAAGAATTCGTCAATATCAATCACGCCGTTTTCATCTGAGTCAACGTCGTGGAAAATAACTCTTGATTCATCAGAAGTAAAGTTGAATCCTAATGCAGAAAGAGCATTCTGGAATTCTCTACACGTCAAATGGTTCTTGCCTCCGTAATCTGCTGCGTGGAACACTGAGAGTCTCTTTTCGTGTTCTAATCTAGATGCTGATTTAAACTGACTTTTGAATGTGCTAAGCGGTGTGGTTGAAACAGATGCGTGCTTCTTTCCATACAGGTAGTACGTGATGGAACCTACAAGAATGGCTGTACCTCCTCCAATGAATGCTTTCTGTCCAATAAATGTCAAGAGGAAGGCTCCTGCAACAACCCCCCAAATATGCATGAATGGATACAATGGTCCTTTGTAAGAGGGATTCCAATCGTGTTCTTTACTGGTTTGACGTAGGATAATAACACAAGTATTGATCATTATGAAAATCATAATCTTAAATCCAGATGCAACTTTAACAACATCCTTCAATGGTACAAACAGAATTGCAAGACCCATGGCAACACCCGTAATTAGAATTGGAAAATGAGGCGTTTCGAATCGTGTATTGACTTCTTCAAGTGCTTGCGGGAGAAGATTATCGCGAGACATTGCAAAGAGGAATCGGGATGCTGCGAGGATTCCTGCAAGAGCCATTGAGATCATTGTCAGGACTGATAAAATCGCAGCAAAAATACCAAATTTCGTCCCTGCTACTTCCTCTGCAAAGACATAAATCGGATTTTCTACTACGTTACCTTCGACAATCCACCACTCTCCAGGAATTGCTGCCATCATCAGGAAAGCAATTGCTGAGTACAAGACGGTTGCAATCAAAAGTGAAAGCATAATACCTGCGGGAAGATTCTTTTCTGGATTTTTGACTTCCCCTCCAATCGCTGCTACTTTGGTGACACCTGCATATGCAACGAACACGAATGCTGATGCTTCTGCGAGAGACCAAACACTGGCATCAAATGCTCCATCAATTGGACGACTTGCATCGAAATCATCGACGAAAAAGGCCGCTGCACAGATGAAGAGAAGAAGAGAAACGGTTGCTATGACGACAGGTGTTTGTATCGCTTTTACCTTTTTCACACCAAGTATGTTCACTATTGTGATAAGAACCAGAGCACTAAGAGACAAAACCAGTATGTCCATTTCGATGTCAAAGTACGTTGTGACAACAACAAAATATGCAGAAAAGCCAATCAACGCAAATGCTGATTTCAAAAGGAAGGATGTCCATAACCCAAGACCACTGATCGTACCAATAAGCGGTCCATAGGTCCTCTCCATGTAAACGTAAGAACCTCCGCTTGAGGGCATACCTGAAGCTAATTCAGACTTAGAAATCGCCGCGGGTAACACTACAGATGCTGCTAGAAGAAATGCAAGCCAAATACCAGGACCCATGATTTCAGCAGCAAATGTTGGCGTGATGAAAATACCAGGAAGCATTGCAGATAGTGAAATGATGACAACACCAGAGAGCCCTATTGTTCGACTTAATGTATTTTTAATTCGATCTGGAACCTTTTCAAGCAATGATTCCATATGAGAATTAATTTTTGAGGAACTTGAGCGTGTTTTCTCCATACACCTCATCCCCGAATTCCGACAGCAGATTGTCGTATATGCCCCTTCAAGAGCACTCAGGATATATTTACTTGCATTAAATGAAGATACATCTTACCAGATTTCGGCGATTATATTTTCGCGATAACTTTCATTTCAACAGCGATAGGCGTTGGCAATGCACGAATCGCTAGAGTCGTCCTTGTTGGTCCGTAATGGCCAAGTGTTTCGGCCCAGACCTCGTTATAACCAGCAAAATCACGATCCATATCGACC
>CAXDRT010000078.1:0-8141 GCA_963991835.1 uncultured euryarchaeote | reverse complement strand
TGACGACTACCTCCATGCGCTTGTTGAAGCAGCCCATGACCGTGACATCCGTGTCATGATGGATTTTGTTGTCAACCATGTTCACGAGCAACATACCTACCATGAAGAGCATCCTGAATGGTTCAATGCTGGATGCATTTGTGGTTCTTCAGACTGTGATTGGACCGAGCATCGCTTGGATTGCCAATTCACATCGTACATGCCTGATGTCAATTGGAAGATCCGTAATGCTTCTGAGCAATTCATTGATGATGCACTCTGGTGGCTTGAAACCTATGATCTCGATGGCCTGCGAATTGATGCAGTGAAACACGTCGAAGATTTGGCCACGAGAAATTTAGTAGCTCAAGTCAACGAACGATTTGAGACTGTTGGAACGGATTACTATCTCAAGGGTGAAACAGCGATGGGTTGGGAAGGTCACTCGCTCCAAGACAATCAAGACCAGTATGGAACAATCAATGCGTACATGGGTGATGATGGATTGGACGGACAAGCTGACTTTGTTCTCTATCACGCAGTTGTCGACAATGTTTTCGTTTCTGGTAATGAGAATTACATGCATCTCGATTATTGGACCAACCGAAGTCAAGATCAATATCTCGATGGTTCAATTATGGTTCCATATGTTGGTAGTCATGATGTGCCTCGATTAACGAGCCGAGCAGATACTGGAACAAATGATGCTTTCAATCAATGGGCAGAAGATGGACTTCCTGGTCAACCTGGTGAGGTCTCTGCCTACAATGCAGCCATGCAAGCATATGGTTGGTTATTGACAACACCTGGCGCTCCACTTCTCTATTATGGAGATGAGTACGGAGAATACGGAGGTGCAGATCCTGATAATCGACATATGTATCGAAATGAAAGTTCGTGGAGCACAATGGAAACGCAATTGTTTGAGAACATTTCAGAACTTGGTAAATTACGCTCCGAATCGATTCCATTACAACGTGGTGAATACAGTACAAGGTTAGCAATGACGAATCTCTTGGTCTACAATATGACGCATGATGAGCAGGTCATGTCCATTGTTCTCAATCGCGGTGCTCCTACGACTGTTGGTGGCTTTGAGAGTAACGATGTTGTTCGCTTTGGTGGATCTGCAATGCTCGATGGCACACTCTCAGTAGGAGCACATTCAGTGACCGTTATCGAACTCAATGCTGATGTGGATATGACTCCTGTACACGGTTGTACAGATTTAACAGCAACGAATTTTGATTCATCTGCTACTGAAGATGATGGCTCCTGCGAATATCCTCCCGAGCCTATTCTAGGTTGTACTGATAGCACAGCAACAAATTTTGATTCTGATGCAACCCAAGATGATGGCAATTGCCAGTATGAATCCGACCCTGTTGATCAATGCGCCAATGTATTCTGTGATGCATGCCCTGATGGATGGATAACGCTGCCAGCTGAGGAGGGCGAATGTTGCCCAAGTTGCCAGGAGCCCAATGAAAATAACCAAACAAATACTACAAATCAAACGAGTTCAAACAATGAAACCCAGTTGCCCGATTCGACCAATGAAACGAACGGGAATCAATCGGTTTCTGATGAAATGAAAACGTGCGAAGGGTGTTGTGGGGATACATTTGAGGTTACCATCGATGAACTATGTCCAACTCCTGCTTGTTTGGCGTGTGAAGATTCAGAGGGAAGTGAATCGAAATCTTCCACCATTGAATTGACACAATCACTGTTGATCGGAGGCATTATTCTTGCAGCAATCGTTCTCGTATTTACAAGGAAGAGAAGTAGTTTTCAAGATGAAGACACGTTCAATTTTGAATCAAACGATCAAGAAAATTGATTGTAAAATTCAAGATAATCTTGAATCATACGCTGTCCAGTAAAGCCTGCTGATGCGACAATACTTGCTTTCATCATCTCGGCCCATCCATCTTCATCATTTTCCCATAGGGGTATGACTTCATGTTCAAGCACGTTGTAGATGTTGTTTGCATCTCGCTCATCATCCCGTTCGTCTTCGCCTTCACCAATCGCCCATCCATTCACGCCATGAACACAGGCTTCAGGCCACCATCCATCAAGAATCGAACAATTTGGAACTCCATTCATGGCTGCTTTCATGCCCGATGTTCCTGAGGCTTCCATGGGTCGGATCGGATTGTTTAACCAAATGTCAACCCCACTCGTCATCATCAAACCGGTTTTCATATCATAATTTTCAATGAAAGCTACTGGAATATCGTCTTCAATTTGTTCGGCAGAAGCGAAAATATCACGAATCAATTGCTTACCACCCTGGTCTCTTGGATGTGCTTTCCCTGAGAACACGAATTGAATTTTTCCAGCACCAATCGCCTGCAATCGCTTGAGATCTCTGAACACGAGATTTGCTCGCTTATAGGTTGCAAACCGTCGTGCAAAACCGATAGTCATTCGGTTTGAATCAAGTTCAACACCTGTTGTTGAACGTACGTAATCACGTAACTCTTGACGCGCCTGAGCCCTTGCTTGAAGAAGATTGGTTGTTGGCGTTGAAGATGCATGTTCAAGGTTCGTTGGGCTCACCTTCCATCCTTCTACATGCTTATCAAAAAACGATGCCATCGCTGGTGCTGTCCAGGTGATGTGATGGACTCCATTCGTGATGGGTTGGATATTTTGATCAAACATCGTCATTGCAACATCAGCGTTTAATTTGGAAACAGCATTCACGGTGGTTGAAAGTGAAACAGCAAGATGTGACATTGAACAGCGAGTTCCATCTTCTGGGTCGCCGGCACTTCTTACCAATTTCTTCGCATCAGTCGGTAACAAGTCCCCAATGACTTCTTCAACCAATGACCAATCGAATCGGTCGTGTCCTGCTGGAACAGGTGTGTGTGTTGTAAACAAGCTGCGTTGTGCTAATTGTTCCCTGCTCCAACCCCGATTCAACAACTCAAGCATTGCGAATGTGCAATGGCCTTCATTCAAATGAAGCCCATTCAGTTCGACCTCCAAATGATCAAACAACTGCACGCCTCCAACCCCGAGCACGTATTCTTGTCGAATTCGCACACCATCATCACCACCATACAATCTTGATGAGAGATCCTGATGCTGGATTGCGTTCTCTGGATGTCGCGTGTCCATGAAGTAAACGGGAACCATGTGGCCTGATTGGCCAAGGATTTCAGCCATCCAAACATATGCGAACAGTGGTTTTCCATCAAGTTCGAGTTCGAGAACGATGTCTGTTTTTGTGAGAAGACGGTTCATATCGACTTCAGGAAATGTTTCGGTTTGGATTCCAGCGTCGTCAATATGTTGCCGTGCATATCCTTGATGGTAAAGGAGTGTTACTCCGACCAGAGGTATGCCTGCATCGGCTGCAGATTTCACATGGTCTCCAGCAAGGACTCCTAATCCTCCTGAATATGTGTGCAATTCAGACCAGAGGCCAATCTCAGCAGTGAAATACCCTATTGCGGTCATATCCTGCCGTTAACAATTGGGATTATGAGATATACGGAGGCTTAACTAGACAAGTAAATCAGTCCAATCAAATCTCCATTGCCAATTTCCTTCGATAGTGCCAGGTGCGTTCATTCGTGATTCTGAATCGAGTTCGAGTAAGTCTTGTATCGGAATAATGCACGTGTCAGCATTTGTTGATTGAGCAAGTCGGAGCATTGTTTGTAGCGGTTTTTCACCTTCTTGAGCCATGTTGGAAAGGTTGGATTTAACCTCAGTGCTTGCCTCATTGTACCAACCGATGGTTGTATCATTGTCGTGTGTACCTGTATAGACAACTTGATCAGATGCGATGTTTCGAGGATGATGAGGATTCTTGTTTACATCACCTTCAAAACCAAACTGCAGAACTGCCATTCCATGAAGTCCGTACCTCTTACGCAGGTTGATGACATCCTGAGGGATTATACCCAAATCTTCAGCAATGATTTGATTTGGAGCTGTGGTACACTCAAGTAATGCCTCCAATAGTTTGTCTTTTGGTCCGTCTTGCCAAAATCCGTTTCTTGCATGTTCGTCATCACGAGGTATTGCCCAACTTGAGTGAAACCCTCGGAAATGGTCAATTCGCACGTTATCATAAAGCCTTAACATTCGCTTGATTCGTTCTTTCCACCATGTCCAATTCTCTTTTTCATGAGCACTCCAGTCATACAAAACAGTCCCCCATCGTTGTCCGTCTTCGCTAAAATAATCCGGAGGCACACCTGCTACATACTCAGGCAGTCCATTTTCATCGAGAAGAAATAATTCTCGATGAGCCCAGACATCAGCAGAGTCATGTGAGACAAAGATTGGGCAATCCCCTATAATCTGGATATTATTCGAGTTTGCATAGTCCTTGAGTTGATTCCAACTTGACTGAAATTGTTCTTGATCCTCTATGTGAACGGAGATTTGTTTTCTCCAAGAAGTCATGGCTTCAGGATATCGGTCCCGTAATTCGACTGGCCATTCATACCAAGGTAAGCCATTTTGTGAGTTCTTAATAGCCGAGTAGAGTGCCCAATCTTCAAGCCAGTAACTTTCTTCCGATAAATCCCCAATCCCTTTTTCATGATTCAGTCTTGGCCATCCTGCAAATGCTGATGGAGAGGCATAAGGTGAGCCAAATCGATCGGGAGGCGTAAGTGGGAGTATTTGCCACACATCAAATCCTTCTTTTGATAGCCAGTCCACGAAACGAGGGCCGCTTGAGATGTCTCCAGAAGGGAGAGAAGTAATGTGACACAGCACACCACGACCTTTGGACATAGCCTCAAATGAGCAATAAAGCCTTTTTATTTATCACTCCAGCGTTATCTCATGCAGGCAAAGGCGATTATGCTGTGCGCTATTTTTGTAGCCTCTTCTTTTTGTTCAATGGTGACGGCCACAACGCCTGATGATATCACCATAGACGGTGATATGACCGATTGGCCAACAGATTCTCTGATGGAATCTGAACTAAACGGAATCGATCTTTACATGACATGGAATTCCTCCAACCTTTTCATTGGTTGGGATGGAACTGACTGGGGATCGAATTTCGAAGGAGCGGACCTTTTTGTTTATGTCAATACATCAGAAGGTGGTTCAGTTCTAAGTAAGGAGTGGGGATTTTCTCACACGTTACCATTTGAAGCCAACCACGGATTTGTTTTGGAAGATGACTCCTATTTCAGTCACATAGCTCATGATGGTAGTTCTTGGGTTGATCAATCCACTTCAGTGGATGTTTATGCTGGTTGGAGTGGTAATCCATTTACTGAGATCTCTCTGCCTTGGAACGCTTTAGGTTCACCCACTCAGGTAGATGTCATCATCTATGCGCAATGGCAAGATGAAGGAAATGTTTGGGCTTCGTTTCCTAGTCCAAATCCCGCCTCAAATAACGGTGCAGAAACCTTTACTCATGCTTGGAGAATCAATGATGTAAATGACTTATCTATTCCTCAAGAATTACCTGTAATTGAACCAGAATCGATTGGTAAAGTGGATGATGCATTGAATCTTGCAATTGTATTTCATCAACATCAACCCTACTACAAGAACAAACTGACTGGGATGTATGAGATGCCTTGGGTCCGAGTCCATGGGATGACCGAATATGTCGATTCACCAGGTATTCTTTCACAAACAGGAACAAAAGTAACGTACAATTTAGTCCCGTCATTTATTGAGCAATTGGTTGATTATCACAGAAATGAAACTCTTGACGTCCATACGGATATTGCAAAACGATCTTGGGCAAACGGAGGATATCCAAATGCTACAGACCTCGAACTTCATACAATGCAATTTCAGTCCTTTTGGAACAGTGGCTGGATTTACAACGTGACTCAAGAGGACACGAAGCTTGGGTGGCTTTTCCCTTCAAGCACTCGGTACAAGGAACTGTATGATGAAACACTGCACAATCTAAAACCAGCAACGATTATGGATGATGATTTACTTCCTGCGGCCGATTTCCTTGACTTGCAAGTCTTATGGTATCTGTATCAGTTCTCTCCAGATTACGTACTAGGCGAATACAACCAAAGCCATCGTGATCAAGGTCTCATCGATTTATTTATGCAGAATGGTAATTATGATTTGGATGACTTAAACTATGTTTTAGACGCACAACACGCGCACATGGCAAACATTCTGCCCATGTATAGTGAGTTGGCAAATAATGGTCAAGTTGAACTGACAACAACGCCGTATTATCATCCAATTATGCCATTGTTGATGATGGACGGCTGGACAATGGAAGATGGCATCAGAGTCAACAAAGATGCTTGGCCAGAAGACGTTCAAAATCATCTTGTTACAGGAATGAATCTCTTTGAGGAAGAGCTTGGATATAGGCCAGTAGGAATGTGGCCAAGCGAACAAGCAGTTTCCCCTGCAATGGTTCAACCAGTCACTGATGTAGGCGTTGAATGGATGGTTACAGATGAAGAACTTCTGAAGCAATCCACAGATGTTAACGGCAATCTAATCAACGTAGAATCTGCATCGAATCTTGCAACCCCTTGGACGGTTACAGGCATAGACGGAGGAGAGATTTCTGTGATTTTCAGAGATCGAGTTATTTCAGATCGAATTGCTTTCCAATATGGGACTATGACGCCTGAGGCTGCAGTTTCTGATTTCATTGCATACATCGATAATATCCGTCAACAACTTCTCGACGAAGGCGAAGACCCATCTGAGCATTTGCTAACAGTGGCTCTCGATGGTGAAAACTGGATGTTCATGTCGGAATTTCAACATCATGACAACGCAAGGCCGTTCATGGCTGAATGGTATGGCCGTCTTGCAGATCATCCAACAATCGTCACAACGACTCCATCGGAGTTCCTTGAAAAGAATACGACCTTACCTGAAATTCAAGCAATTGGAACAGGCTCATGGATCGATGGAACACTCAGGACTTGGGCAGGAGAAGAAGAGGAGAGTCTTGGATGGCTACGTTTGATTGAGGCTCGACAAGAGTTAGTGGCCTTCGAGGAATTGAATCCAAATCATCCAGGCCTCGCTGCTGCTTGGGAATCACTCTACATCGCTGAAGGAAGCGACTGGTACTGGTGGTATGGACTTGACCAAGATAGTGGGTACGATGAAAATTGGGATGTATTATTCAAAGTACACCTATCGAATATCTACAAAGCAGTAAATCTTGAATTGCCACCATACTTGCAAGATCTATGGACAAACCCTGCTTTGCCAACGACTCCAGCATCTGGTATCATCGAGCCGATGATTGATGGTGTAGCATTGCCCGGAGAATGGGATGGTTCAGCACAATACGATGCACCTGTATCAGGAGACACCTTCGATATCGACCAATTTTTCATCGGTTATGATTCCTCAAATGTATTTGTCCGAATTGATGCCGATACCCCTACTGATTTTGAGAATCAATCTTCAAATGGAGATGCACCAGATCTTGCAATCTATTTTATGCAACCCAACGCCGTGAATTTTAATGAAGCTGAGACGAATTTCCGAACCTATTATGGAAATCAAATACTTGGTTTCCCATCAAAATACATGGTTGCCTTTGATTTTGATACGCTACGAGACGATGGTCGTGCAAAGTGGAATCTTTTCACTGCTAAAGGGAAAACTGGCGAGCAGGAACAATGGGTTCTCAGTGGGAGTTCTTCTCTGGGCGACTGTGCAGTGGATGATGTCTACGAATTCATGATTCCTTGGGCTGAAATCGGCTTATCTCCTCGTTACTCTACACGGGTCAAGGTGGTTTCAGCATGGGCTGAATCACTTGCATATGGAGATGGCATCGATATGGAAATTGCTCCACCTGCGCCCGCAGAACTCGTGCTTCCAGATCTTGAGGAATGGGTCACCTTGTTGGTCTTAAATGATACAATAGGAGATGAGACTGGAGATGGCGATTACACATATCCGCTATCAAGCGATTTTACAACTCCAAATAATGGAGGTCTTTGGGACGCTCAACAATTAACGATTCGGCAAAGTGCTTGGAATGCACAATTTATACTTGAGGTCGGTGAAATGACCGATATATGGGGTCTTTCAAATGGATTTAGTCATCAAATTGTTCAAATTTATGTCGACCAAGGAAACACGTCCTATGGTTCAACCGACATGCTCGATGGAGCGAACGCCGAGATTCATCCCGATTGGGCCTGGGA
>CAXDRT010000077.1:0-8148 GCA_963991835.1 uncultured euryarchaeote | reverse complement strand
GAGCGGCGGTGATCGAAGTGGTGATGGCCCCAAGCGTTGAAATCGCCTGGTCACGTTGCATGACTCCGATGTTGTGGTCAGAATAACGCGCTTCTTCAAAGATGGTAAGGAATCCATCCAACTGTTGTGGAGGAACCATATTGAATGCTGCACGGACTGCTGCTTCGAATTCACGAGTTGTCTCGTATACCTTCTTCATGAAGCCGTACTTACGGAAGTGCTTGACGAGGTTCTTGTAACAATCAAAGATGATCTTGATGTATTCGTTACTCGCTTCAAGTTGCATCATAGTATCAGTGAGAATACCTCGCAGAGACTGAACTTGTCTTCGACTCATTGCTCGGCGATAGTAGAGCGCACTCGCAACAAGTAGGGCCATTAGTACAATACCGTAAGCCATCAGATTCTCTGGGGAGAAGAAGCCTGCCTTCTCTTCACTAACTCTTTCTCTGTAATCTACAGCGAAGGTGATGTTGTTTGCAGATGCTTGGAAATTGGTGCTTCCTGCATAAACTGCAGTGATTTGCCATTCGCCAGTACACTCAACTCCATCACAAATACGTCCACTGAAGTTCCATTCAAATCGAGCAACTCCTTGTTCTGTTGTCGGTCTAGCGTCTAACAGACCAGGAACTGTTTTCCATGCACCGGTTTCGTCACGATATTGGGCAATGAATTGAATTTCTTGGCCCTCAATTGCTACGTCAATTCGATCGCGTAGAAGAGCAACTTCCCCAATAATTGGGGTGTTTTCAGGAACACCTGCTGCACCGCCTCTGTACCAAGTAGTTTTGACTTGCATGTCAACACGAGATCGTACCAAGACATCGAGTTCTGCGAATGAACCATTGAGAACATTCTCGACGTCCTTATCGCAACCTCCTGGAATGTTGAAGTCAGGTTCGAAGGCAACTCGGAGAGTCCTGAATCCTTCTTTCTTACCACCAGTCAATTCCACACCACGCAGTGTTGGGTTTTGGAGAGGATCTCCACTAAACCATTCTGCAGTTCCATCGACATCGCTTGTACGAATTGTTGCGATAGGACGAATGTTTTCTTCTGGGTCAAGATAGATGTTCAGACACTTCCCGCCTACGGAGCGCCCGTTGCTCTGACTGAGAAGGGCATCAACGTGGAAGGATTCTTTCAGATAAAGAACTGGGTAAGAGAGTCCGTCTACTGTGTATGTATCAACGCTGGACTTGAATGGTCCGACTTCGTTTATGGCAAGAGTTGAATTCGAGAAAACATCGAATTCGGTTTGAACCGTCTTGTTGTCGTAACGGAATGCGTCGTTGTTATCATAAGAAGAGTACGATACTGTGACCTTTGTCTTACCAGCCGTTGCATCTGACAGTGGGCAAGCAATGGAGTAGAATCCATCGCCATCAGTAACACCAGCGTTGCAATTTACTGGGCCGCTTTGGCCGTTGACCATCTCATAACTTACACGGATTGTACGGTCTGTTAGGTTGGTTCCAAGTTCATCCTTTAGCTGTCCTGTGACAACCATTGGCTTTGGAACGACCAAGCCAGTGACTGGATCAATTTCGCTTGTGTAAACAATCTGATCGTCAACGGACAAGATTGTTCTTCCAATGAGAGAAAATCCATTCGCATTGTAGGTCATGATTGTCCTGAAATGGTTGTTACCTGGTACATTTGCACAAGGATCCCATTGTCCTTGTAGACCAAGATAGCTTGCATCTAGAGGAGCACAGCCTTCGTTTGGCAATGATTCTTCAAATCGGAGAATAACATTGACTGGGCCGAATCCATCTGGTAGGAAAGACTCTGGGTCATCTCGAAGGTTGCTTGGATTCAATGGGCTGATATCAGCCTTCAAACATCCAACGCTTTCCAAACGCTCTAGAACGCCGTTCTGATTCAAATCTCGGTCGGCAAAGCCATCGCCATTTCCGTCATAATAACACAAATGGGCGTTGTCTGGTTGAGTTTCAGGCAGTGAAATGACACCCGCAGATGGTGCGAGTGTTGCAATAACTTGACGGTGCTGAACGTTGTCAAAGTCAGTACCTTCGAAGATAACATCCACGAGACCACCGTTTGGCGCTGTTGTACCGTCGAGGTCGCGTCCGCCTGAATCGTATTCGAACGTCTTGTTATCGTCCTTCACCTGAGCGGTAAAGTCCCAAAGATCACCATTTTGCCGTATGTTACCATCAGTAGAAATTACTGAAACGTAGGTTCTGGAAACAACCCAAACCTGCTGCACAGCATTGCTCGGTTTGAGCAATGGCGTTCCTTCGTAATCAAACGTCAATGTGAATGAGCCCAAATCATCATCTGCAGTAATGTTGAATGGCATTTCAAAGAATCCGTTGGTATCGGTGTAACTTGTCTCTGTTCGACCATCGAATGACCATGTGTAGTTGACCGGTGCTTCGCGAACAGGTTGTAGCGAGTTGTCAACTAAACGAGCCTGGATAGAGGTGTTCGTGTTACGATACAAACGTGGGATTGACGTTAGTTGGAAGTCGGTTGTACCGACGACTGTTACGTTGATGTATGCTCCAGTTGTTGCAAGGTTTGATGAATTACCTGTGAAGTAATATGCTGAGTTTGTGAAGTCAACACGCATACCATATGTTCCAGATGAGAATTGGCTTTCCCATGTGAAGTTGTAATCGTAGACTGCTTCAGTCCCGCCCTTCGATTGGCATTCTGTTTCATCGCCCTGTAGGGTCATGAGGATATCGTTTCCAAGAGCATCTCGGCACTTTGGTGTTTGAGTAAATTGCGTTTCCCCACCACTGCTGAAAATACCATTGCGGTCTCTGTCAAGTTGAACTGCGATTGGGTCGATTGTCCATGGAACTTCGGTTCTGTTCGAAACATCGCCTGCAAGTCCGAGAGACGTCCCTGTGTCCATTTCTGGAACGATTTCGCAGCGAACTGGGCTGTCTGGATCACTTGGATCAACTTGTCCACATGGAGGGAGATTGGAATCTCCTCCGTTGACAAGAGTAATGAACCAATGTGTGGCGTTAACATCAACGAAATCGATGATGTTGGTTGCCTCTCCAGTCAGGGAAGCATCGTTACCATCCCACAGTGTACTGTAGGCCTTGTAAGCAGATACTTCGTTGTAGTCAATTCCAGCTGCAGTAAGCGCAGGGCCGTGATACATGTATCTCCAGTTACCGAATGTTCCATCGCCATTGTTGATGGTTGCATCGAAGAATGAGATTGGTTGTGTTCCTTCCAGAGTCATTGTTCCTGCGATGTTCATTCTGTGCATGACGCGCATTGAGCGAGGTTCGTCTTCGTCGCCGTGTAAGAACGGGAACGGATATTCTGAAGCGAGATCTGGTTGAACCCGGCCGATATAGCTGTAATCGCCTGCGGGTAAACTCGTATTGACACGCTCGTACTGAGCGGACAAACCGCTTGAGTCTTGAACAATGTCGTGAACCTTCGTATTGTTGTTCCAAATGATTTCTTCAAGGCCACCAGGTGCTACACCTGCGCCATTATCCATTGTCGAATTGAATTGAACTTGCTTCCAGACACCGCTTGCCCCTCCTACTTGTTCGAAGGATACGGAAGTCAATCCAAATGAATTTGCTCGGTAACCGAGACCATCGAAGTTGGTGAAGTTTGTTGGCTCAGTAAGGTTACCAAACAGTCCGCCGTAGAAAGAGAAGGTTACTGGAGCATATGGAATCGGGTTTGAATAAATTCCACGCTGATAATCAGCAGTATAGTAGGAATAAAATTCTAACCACAACTGTTGTTCATCGCTTCTAAAGAATTCCCAGTTGTTACTGCTTGGATCAATGGTCATATTCGCCTCAACACCAACCAGATAATCTGCAGATGTTGCGCCGTTGAATGCGAACATCTCAGTTACAACTGCATAGACCTTGTAAGTCGTATTATCACCTACAACAATGTCTTCTGGATAGAGGAATTGACCTACAGAGAAGCGGCCATCTTGCCCAGTGAGGATGTTTGTTGTTTCGATTGCAGTGGTTCCATTTGCAGCCCATTCAATGTGGATTTGGACTGGAAGATTACTTGCATTCTCCAACACTTGTGTGATTGGGTTAACCCATTGCACTACACCACTGAATATTGCTGGACTCTGTGCATCCATCCAAAGATTACCTGGCATATCAAGCGTGATGTAAGTCGGCGCCTTGTCATCTTCATCGAGTGTGCAGTCGTTATCTGAATCCCAGTCCGAGGAAAGGGCTCCTGCATAACACGGATCTGAAGAGAATCCTTCTTCCAAATGGTCCCAATCAGCATCTGCTCTGGTGTCGTTGTCATCGTCTTGATCGATTACGTCTGGACCTGTGAATGGATCGGTTGGATTGGCAAGTGCCTCTCCGCTTCCAAAGTCATCGTGATCCCATGGATTGGTTGAGTTTCGATCGAATCGTTCAGGCCACAACAAGACTTCGTCTACGTCGTGCATTCCATCTTGATCATCATCGACATCGATGTCATCTCTGTCACCATCGTTATCGTGGTCGAATGCTTGAGTTATGGAAATTTGTAGTTCAACAGTGTTGCTGATTCCATCACCATCCCAATCATCGTCCGCCCAGTTAACAATTCCATCGTTGTCATGGTCCCATGTGGATTGTTCTTCACCCCAGAAACATCCTGCAATGAGTTCTTGATCGACGTCAAGAATTCCATTGTTATCGTCATCGACGTCTTCTCCATCAGGTACACCGTCGTTATCATTGTCAACATCGTATACCTTGGGTTGAAGAAGACCAAGAGTCATGTCACCTCGGTCCCAAACTGCCTGATAGAATCCGTCGTCATCTGCATCAGCATCGTTACCGTCATCATCATTGTCTACACAATTAGTGCCTGAGAAGAAGTTGCCATTTTCTTGGCCATCATCATCGTCAAGATCGTCGTTTGAATCGATTTCGAAGTAGTCCCACAGACCATCGTTATCATCATCAACATCAAACCAATCAAAGACGGAATCATAGTCATCGTCAAGATCGATGGAGTTGTTGTAGAAATCTCCATCGACGTCACCGTCTACATCATTTTGAAGTAAATCGGCTCCAAGTTCGTCTGGGAAATCGGCCTCTGGGCCGTTGTCTGAGTTCCATTGCCAAATACCTGTAGCAAGACCCATCCAAGTAACGAACGAGTCTCGGTTGTTCTGCATCTGAAGATAGGTTATCGCGGAGTCTGTATTACCGTCTCCACCAAAGTCATAATGCCAGCAGCCACCTTGGGCACCGGGGGTACAAGACCAATTTCCTGAGGCTCCGCCAGCTGTTGCTCCTTGGTCAACTACTGCGTCAGGTCGTGTTGAATAGGGGAGGCCGAATTGAGCATTAACTCCGTTGAGAGGCATTTGATATGCAATTGCGTAAGAATATCCGCAAACGAATCCTTGTCCAAGGTTTCCTACGGTGATTCCACATGAGGTCATGTTGAATGTACCACCCATCTTTACATCGTTGACATCTTGAATTCCATCATTTCCTTCATCTTGGTCCCACCAATCTGGTAGGCCGTCTCCGTCTTGATCAATATCAAGACCGTTTACCAGGGAATCTCCGTCGCTGTCAATATCCCACTCGTTTCCACCGTTGTATGAGGACCATCGTGCGAATAAGAACCAGTAAAATTCAGGGATTGTTCCTGGTGTGACTGGGTTTGTTGTGCCGTCGTATCCATTGTAATCGAGCATCATTTCGGAGAACGGATTATGTAGGAAAACCAGACTCCAGTAGAGATCTGCATTGGTTGCATAATCTTGGTTATCTGCTCCACCAGTAAGTGAGCCGCCATCGCCAACAGGGTAAGCAGGTTGTTGGAATGCGTCGTTTAGATCAGGATCTACAAGACCGCAGTTTCCGTCATCTGGATCGTACAAGTCAGAAAGTCCATCGTTGTCATCGTCCCAGTCAATGTCGTTTTCAAGGCCATCTCCATCGATGTCAGAGTCGACAGCGTTTGGACCATCGTCACGGTATAATGCTCCGTTGATAGCGTGAAGGTCTCCATCATTATCGAGATCGCAATCCCAATCGATATCGAGCATATCGATAATTCCATCATTATCATCGTCGATATCTTCCCAGTTTAGGACACCATCGCCGTCCCAGTCGTTGAATTGTGAGAACGAAGCGCGACGTGTTTGGCATCGTGGATCTGGGTTTGTCGGGTTAGGATTTGCTGCGGTTGGGCAGTTCCAAGCGAGAACGTCGGATGCTTTGTCGAGTGGGAAACTATCATTTTCGTTGTCGATGTTATCGTCATCAGTATCGTACTCAAAGTTTGTAGCATCTCCGCTAACCAAGACGTTTCCTAGATTATCAGGAGAAGTTGTCCCTCCCATATCTGGGTCGAGCCAGTCGTAAACTGCGTTGTAGTTTTGGTCAAAGGGTCGAAGGCGATCGTCATCCAGATCCTGGTCGTAATCGAGTTCACAATCCAATCCTGCTTTACCGTCTGTATCTGCTCCAGGGGTTTCATAAGGAGTTCTGTTTGTCCAAGTATAATCACTTAGGCCATCGTTGTTGAAATCGACGTTTGTGCAAACGTCAGGAATGCCATCGTTGTCGTCATCAGGATCAAACATATCGAGGATTCCGTCGTTATCGTCATCAGTGTCCGCTGAATCAGGAGTCCCGTCGTCATCGTTATCTGGGTCGATGAAGTTTGGAATACCATCTCCATCGAGATCACCGTCGATGATATCGGTGAATGAAGGGGTACCTGCAGCTCCATCTCCAGTTTCTCCGCCTTGCCAATCAAACTCGTCGTTTGCATCGACTCTTGCTGCTTCCAGTGTTACGTAGTTAACGCCGCCAGAATAATCTCTGTAATCAATAAAATCCCATACTACTGGAGTTACGAAAAGGTTGCCTGCTTGTGTATGTGAGGTCACAACTGTTGGATCATAAGGGTTGGAATCTTCAACGTCAGCAATGCCATCGTTGTCGTCGTCTTCGTCAAAGTAGTCTCTCACTCCATCGTTATCGAAGTCGCAAGGCCATGTGAATTGGTCAATTCGGCCATCGTTATCGTCGTCTTCGTCGAATCGGCCTGCTCCTGAACCGTCTGTATCTTCATCGGTTACACCATCGTTATCATGGTCGAATGGGTGTTGATCAGCCAGATAAAAAGCCCCAACTGCTGTTGCTGGAGTAATCCAAGGGTGAAGAGTTGTTTCGATGACATAGCGGTCTGTTGAAACGTTTCGAGGATCGAATCCTTGTGCTTCGAGTGCATCATAATCGATTGGTCCTTCAAGGATACCGTCATTGTCATCATCATAATCATCAATATCGAGGATTCCGTCGTTGTCGTGGTCGAATGGGTCCGTACCAAAGCAACCATCGAATCGCTCAAGTAAATCATAAATTCCATCATTGTCGTCATCAAGATCGTACAAATCGCTAATTCCGTCGTTGTCGTGATCATCGCGGTTTGATTCCTCGATTAGGAAATTGTTTGAGGCCATAATCGCTTCAATAGCAGCAACATCGTGGATCACTCCAGATGCAACGCCTGTATCAGCCCACATAATGTCTCGAAGTGAGGGGTGGACATTATCTGTGTTGAACGTTGTAGCGCCATCATAATTACCTTGCCCTGCTTGATTCATTGATTGCATGGCTGGGCTACTTTCCATAGGACTGTATTCAACATCAACTGTCGCCCCAGGTTCATCCCATTCTGTTGGGATCATCATCGCAATTGTCGTGCTCAAAACCATGAGCATGACTAAAATTACTGATGTGAGTATGTTCGATTCTGAATTCTTTTTATATCGGTTTTCCAGCATGTGAGCCCCTCTTAACAAGTTGCTGACCAGAGAACTGTATATCAAAACAATGGGTGGTTGAGAGTCGAAAGTATCACCCAGAACAGAAGGATATCAAAAAGAAAGGAGCCTCAGGGGAGCTGACTCCCCTGAGGCCCGGCCGTCCAATACAAGTTGCATTGGAGTTACAACATAAATCCGTTCAACGTATTCAAACTTCGAAGGAATCAATGATTCCGTCGTCGTCATCGTCGTCATCGAGGTGGTCCTCGAGGCCGTCGTTGTCGTGGTCAAATTGACCTGTGAGATCGTTGCCATCGTTGATTTCAAACCAGTCTGAAAGACCGTCGTTGTCGTCATCGGTGTCACTG
>CAXDRT010000076.1:0-8172 GCA_963991835.1 uncultured euryarchaeote | reverse complement strand
CAATTAATATTCCAAGCAAAGCGTAAATTCTCTTCAACTCGCTGGATTGATTCCTCCATGCTTGTGAATGCATAGATTACTTCTGGTTTCCATTTGTCGAGTGGAGCTTGGATGATGTCAACCGTTGACCCAAGAGGAGTCACTAGTATGTGAACCGGAGGTAATTTTGCTCCGACCATTGACTCCTGAATCTCTTATAGAACTTCAAATCATCGGAGTTCATAATCATCAGCATCAATATGAAAAATGATGATGCTCGTTATTCTACTGGAAATTGATAGAATTTCATTAACAAGATATTCTTCTCTTATATTTGAATGAGATATAGTTGCAAGTACAGATGTTTTTGATAGTTTCATCAGTTTCGAGGTAAGGCTAGTTGTAGCATCTTCTCCAGACCATTTCAGTTTGGGGATAGGAGGATTCTCCCATTTTGGCTGTAAATTAACCGAATTCTTTCCAAGAAATGGATTGATTTCCAAACATTTGGTCAAGAGTTTTCTTCTCAAGACAAGACTTGCGTTCTTTGATTCAAGCCAATCAAGATGCTCGGTAATATCGCCATGTACGAGCGTAACATCTACCTCACCAATTTTTAGATGTCTTTCCTTTCTTTTTCTAGGTCTTAATTGATCTGGATGTTCGATAAGCCATTCAATCCACTGAGCAAACATCTCATCTTGCCATGGCGTACCTTGAGGAACTGGATGTTCAAATCTTCCACTTCCAAATTCTTGGTGCCTATTCCATGAATTGTAGTATTGATTTACAGACATGTGGAATGGCCACCTCTTTGGAGGTTTTTCGATAATCTCCTGCAATTCTTCAACAGACATTCTTCTATGCTTCATCAGACTTGCAAGAAAATCAAAACAATCGGGAAATTGCTTCTTTTGCGATACTCTGAAAAGATCTGCAAAAATGTCTTGATTTCCAGAATGATACAATTCAACTCCTTCTGGGATGATGAACCACTCTGCCTTTCCTAGCGGTTCCCACATCACATTTTCATCAACTTGGAATTCTTCTTGAGGAAGTGGCCACTCATCGTGGAAATTCTTTCTGTCTGAAATGATTAACCCCCCATCTCTAACCTTCGAGGAAAGAGATGATGCAGCTCTGAGAAGAGGGTGCTTTGGTTCTTCATTGTGCCCTAGAAAGAGCCAAGGGAAATCGATGTACAGGATATCGATGAAGGGTAACTCATCCATCCCGATTTTTGCATCTATTTGCCTGTGAACTAAGAGATTCTGGAAAGGCAGATCTGGATTTCTGTAGGCTTGACCCATTCCGATTGGATTGTCGACTCTCGCAAAATATTCCATACCATCTTTCGAATGCTGGCCCCAACCTCCATCTGGATAATCAGGCCCCAAATCGTCGCAAATCAGAACAAACGGCTGACCGTTATCTACCATGACGTTCCATGAAGCCAAGTAATTCTGATGCGGCCCTGGATGATAGGCAATAAGTGGCCTATCTTCGACAATTGGAAATGGAATCGAAGTGAACATTTTGTTTCCTTTCCATAGCATCACAAACACCTCTGATATCCGACTGGTACGACTCTGAAGATTCTCTTCGTTTGTCTTTCAAGTCTTGAATAAGCACTTGCATCACAAACCCCACCCTTGTCAGGATACTTTGCAGTGTCATAGATTGTCGAACCATGCATTGTAACAATGTGTGCAGTACACAATTTCCCATTCTCATCAGGGTCGCTTGGTGGGTCAACCGAATAGAAACTCAAAAAGAACAAATCGTTGAGTTGTTTCAATTCATCAATCAGGTAACCAATTCTTCTTTGATCATGGTTGCAGTATGCTAATTGCATTCCATATGGTTTGAGGGCTTCTGACCATGAATGAGGCGATTGGGAATTTGTAATCGCTTTGAAATCTTCAGGCGTAACATCTGCACCAGTTGCTCTTGCAATCATGCACAATGTTGTAGCTACACAAGAGGGACCGATTTGTTTCAGATGTTCGAGTTCCAAATCAGAAAAGAAGATTTCATTCTCTTCTCCTTTGCTTAGATGCCAAAGTGGGGCACTTGCGTCAGGTCTCCAACTCATTCTTCTTCCTCCTTTCTTTGAAACCTTCTTATTCCGTTCACTCTGTTAGGATGACATACAAGGCACGTTGTATCGAAACAAGGCCAAGAGTAATCATTTCCGATGAAATCAACATACTTGCTATCAACCATTTTTTGCCAAAATGGTCTCGAATGATCCCATGTATCTACCCAGATTGTCGCTTCGGGGAAGAATCTCCTGATTCTTGAAATCATTTTTGTTCCATGCCCTTTTCTCCTTTGTTGTTCATTGAACACAATGACATGATGAATTTCAATTGTGGTCCAATCCTCATTGGGAATAATTGTGCATACCGCATTTGGGAAACTTCCTTGGAAAATCCACCATCCTGGTCTACTTTGATGTTCAACGAAATACGTCGCATTTGGTCTAAATTTACTTTTTTCTAGTTGTATCATTTTCGTCACACTCACTGGTAATAGTAATCCTCTGGCCTACCTCCAGGCCATTCTTTTTCCATCTTTTCGATGTACTCTCTTTTTCCTTCATCTTCCCTGAATTGAATCTTCCAAATCTCAGTATCATCAATGCAGAGGTGGATTAAACTCATCATCGAGAGGGGAAGGCTCTCATCAGAGGATTTGTGAAAGCAGTACCACGAATCTGCTGTATGGACGCTCTGCATCCCTCCAAATTCTGGGACATGCTCTGGACAGATCCAAAAGCTCCCAAGAGAATGCTGGACAACATCCTTGAATCCGATTTGTGAAAAGTGATACTTCCATCTATGCGTTGAATCCGCTTCTTTCTTTTTCTTCCATTCTTCCCTTTTTCTTACATAATCGTCCATTGAACCTGGATTTGCCCAACAGTCGTCTTCAATGGAAATATCGAAGGAGAATGTCGTGCCATGGCTACCAATTATTGTAAGCGTGTATCCATCATAAGTGATCGATTCATTATTGTAAATGAATTCGAAAAACGAAAGCCAATGCCCTCTTTTCGCTTTCACATTTAGACTATCGTCCTCATCCTCAAAATGTAGAGAAACATCCATGGATGTGAGACAAAGCTCCCACTCTGGCCATGTAGTCCATCTTTCGTTTTCTTCTTGCTGTTGTTGATTGTATGCAAAGAAAATAGACATCAATCCATTAATCGTGTCAAGTTCTGCATTATAGTCAATCATATCTTCTGGTTTTTTGTATTGTTTTGGCATGTTATTTCCTCCTGTTGTTTATTGAATGTGGCGGGGGTACCCGGAGTCGAACCGAGATCCTAGGATTCGAAATCCCAGATGCTATCCATTACACCATACCCCCAAGGTATGTTCAGATCCCAGAACGGAATTCATCCGTTCTATAACCGTCTTTTTATCGAATCGGACGGGATCTGAAATATCGGCGATACCGATACTTCCAAGAATGCTTTTCTGTCATATTATTCCTCCGTCGCAAATAGGCTATAGCGTCACAGTTAATAAATGTTAAGTAAGAATTGAGCAAAAAAGAGTCAAAACACTCGGTAATTTCAAACAAGACATGTGTGTGGGAGTTTCATGCACATCGTGATGGTCTCAGGTGAATATCCTCCTCGATGGGGCGGAATGGGTTCAGTTGTCTTCCATCTTGCAGGTCATCTCGCACAGCGTGGGCATAAAGTCACAGTCATCACAAGAAAGCACAAATCGATGCCACCAACACAACCAGGAGTCGAAGTCATTCCAGTTCGTTGGACCCCATTGCCAATGGCATTCACGCGTTCGTTTGGGAAAAACGCTCTCAAGGCTCTTATCAAACTCAATCGTCGTCGTTCAATTGACGTTGTTAACGCACATCTACCACTCGTTTCATGGACGAAGTCTCAATTCAAGTTCATCGAGAAAAATATCGCCTCTGTCGTGAGCACATTAAACGGTTCATGGGTCGGAGAAAAAGAGGGTGTTCGTCGAGCTGCAATGAATCGAGAAACTGCAACATGGAGGAATCCAAACGACCTCGCAATTCGCCTCACAAGTTGGTGGTACAAGCGATATGAGAGAAATGGCATCTTGGAATCCACTTGCAGTGTAGCGATTTCAAGATCAACACTCGAAGAATTCCACGAATTTTACAAAATACCCGAAGATTCAGATATCGAAGTCATTCATTACGGGTGTGACCAGAGGGTATTCAGGCCTCCTGACAAAGATAATGAATCTGAACAACTAAGCCATGAACGAATTCGAAAAGCCTATGATTGTGCGGACGAAGAAGCACTGAGTTATGGAGCAAAAACAGAAACGCCGATGCTTTTGGCCGTGGGTCGCCTTGTCGCTCGGAAGGGATACATGTCACTCCTTCGAGCCATGCCATTGATTCTCAAGGAACATGAAAACGCTCGATTGGTAATTGTAGGAAGAGGTCACATGAAGAAATCCCTTCTCAAAGCAGCTGAGGAGTTAGGAGTTGCCCATGCAGTCTTCATCAAGAGTGGTATGCCATTTGAAGAACTTGCTCAACATTATCGCTCTGCCGACTTAGTTGTATATCCATCATACTATGAAGGTCAGGGATTAATTCCTCTTGAAGCGCTCGCATCGGGCACACCTGTTGTAACGGTCGATCAACCTCCTTTGACTGAAATGGTCGATGACACAGTCGGCGGATTATTCGACCGTGGCGATCATTCAGGCTTGGCAAAAGCTGTTTGTGATGAATTGAATGGTTCAGTTAAGCGAATCAAAAAAGCAAAAGCAGGCCGTAAAAGAGTGCTTGAATCCTTTACATTCGAAGGTAACGCTGAAGCATACGAGGATGTCTTCCAACGCTCAGTGCAAAAGCGTCACTGGAGAGACAAGTGAACCTGCAAATATAGCAACATATCATATGTGTGAGCCATTTGGATACGTCATGATGAGAAAACAAGTTGTGATATTTATTCTTTTGATTTTCCTTTTTGCAGCACCATCCTATGCAACAGAATCCAAAGAGACTGAATTTGTTGAGAAGTTTGGTGTTGGCTTCAATGAAGTCGTCATCGCAGATTCATCCGATTTCCTTTCAGACCCTAGGGATTTAGAATTCCATCCGGGAAGAACCAACGAACTATGGATTGCGAATCGCGCATCGGATAGTATCACAATCGTTGAGAACACGGGATTTGACAATCAAACCTCTCAACACAGGAAGGATTCGAATCGCAATCACTTCCTTGAAGAAGTCAGTGCCATTTCCTTTGGCGCTTATCATCCTGAATTCGATTGGCAGTGGGGATCAGCACAAGAAACTGGAAACACCTTCTGTGGGCAGATCACAGAAAATTACTTCATGGGTCCAACATTGTGGCCTTCTTCATTAAATCACTTCGCAGTTGAAAACCAAAACAATGGGAATGGCCTTCTTGGTAGTCATATCGACATGAACCATGAATCGCCGTATGGCGTTGGAATTGCCCACGATTACGATAACGTTTATTGGTACAATGATGGGTATTATGGAGAACTGGTTCGCTACGATTTCAAAGAAGATCACGACACAGGTCAAGACGATCACTCAGATGCAGTCGTACGACGCTATTCAGAGATTCAACTCACGCATTCATACGGTACTCCAGGACACATGATTATGGACGATTCTACTGGCATTCTCTACATCGCAGATGCTGGTGCAAATCGGGTTCTTTGGGTCAATACTGATGACTCAACCTACACTACAACCGACATCATGGATGACCCGTCTCGGCTTGAACCTCTAGCCGAATATTCACGAATAGCAGGCGTTGAATGGGGTGTATTGGCCACAGGAGTGAACAGACCTTCAGGCATCGCACTTGATGATGGACAATTGTTTGTTTCAGAAAATGGAAACGGGAAGATTGTTGCTTACGATCTCGCAACAGACGGAAAGAGTGGTGTGCAACTCGATAAAATTCAGACCTCAGCAACATCCATCATGGGCCTAGAAGTCGGACCAAATGGTCATCTGTATTACGTTGACAACGGCCAAGATAAAGTTCTAAGAATCGACCCATACTTGGACGAAGACGGTGATGGAATTGGTGACGAAGTCGATAATTGCCCGTCCATTGCAAATCCACTTCAAGCGAATTTCGATAACGATACTCTCGGAGATGTGTGTGATGATGATGATGATAACGACGCAGTTCTAGATGTTGATGATCAATGTACCCAAGGCTATCTCGATTGGACCTCTACTGCTCTAACTGATCACGATGGAGACGGGTGTTCGGATGCAACCGAAGATACGGATGACGACAACGACGGTGTTACTGATTCCTCAGATTTGTGTTCTAAAGGTGCACTCTCGTGGCAATCCTCTTCATCAACAGACTATGATTCCGATGGATGTCAAGATGCGACTGAAGATCTCGACGATGATAATGATCGTATTTGTGATGCAACAGACTCGGACAACATCTGGGCCTGTACACCATCCTCGGCAAGTGTTGACCTCTGTCCAACAAGCTCACTCTCCTTCTTTTCAAACATTGAAAACGATGCAGACAGAGATGGTTGTGAAGATTCAGGCGAAGACCTTGATGACGATAATGATGGATTTACAGATGATATCGACACCTGCCCGAGAGATGCTGGAACAAGTTCACTCGGAATGGAACTCGGTTGTGATGATTACGACTTAGATGGATACAGCGATTCAACCGATGTATTCCCTACCGAACCGACACAATGGCTTGATTCAGACCAGGATGGTTACGGAGACAATGTCAACGGTTTCCAAGGTGACGGATGTACTGATGTCGTTGGTGATTCAACAGAGGATAGGTTTGGTTGCCCAGATGCAGATGCAGATGGCTGGTCTGACCTGAACGACGCCTTCCCTGCAGATGCTACACAACATTCCGATACTGATGGCGATGGATTTGGAGATGCAATCAATGGATTCCAAGCAGATGACTGTCCTGCTGATGCAGGCACATCCACAGAAGATCGATTCGGTTGTCTCGATACGGATTCTGATGGCTGGTCTGACCTGAACGATGCTTTCCCAGCAGATGCAACACAACACAGTGATGATGATGGCGATGGATATGGAGATAATCCACAAGGAACAACTCCAGATAGTTGTCTAGGAATTTATGGGCTTTCATCTGAAGAGCGCTACGGGTGCCCAGATGCAGATGGCGATGGCTGGGAAAACCGATTAGACGCCTTTGATGACGATTCTCGTCTTTGGTCCGATTCAGATGGCGATGGATATGCGGATCAAACTGGCACAAACCTATCTGATGATTGTCCAGATATCTTTGGTTCATCCCTCAATGATGTACGCGGATGTCTCGACTCGGATGGCGATGGTTGGTCTGATGAATCGGATCAATATCCAAATGATGCATCGAAATACCTTGCTTCAGAAGATTCTAACGATAATACGACTCTACTATTGAGCGCAGTTTTCGGAATTATTGTACTCTCATTATTGGCTGTCGTTTTGGTTCGAAGAAAGAATACCTCTGAGATCGAGATGAATCCGATTGCTCCATTACCGCAAATGAGCCAAACCCTTCCTCCTTTGCCACCTGGCGGATTACCTGCAGGATGGACCATGGAACAATGGGCTTGGTACGGGGAAGATTATCTGAAGAATCAATAGATTGATTGCTTGAAATTACACAATCCCATTGAAATTATATGCCAACCAAGCAAATGGTACAATGATCATGACCATCCATGCTGCATACAATTTCAGTGAAAGTAATGCCCCCTTTTTAGAAGATAAATTTCCCGATCTTTTTCCTCGATACATTGTCAATGCGGCCAATAATGGCCATAAAATCAAGTGCCCCGTATGAAAAAGCGTTGCAAAAAATAAGATAAAAACAATAGACAGACTGCCCTCCATATTTACCAATATAATAAGTGAAAAGAAGGACACTCCCAATCCGAAACAAATTGGTATTCCTAGTCCATACCAAAAATCACTTGTTTTGTTTGTTCCTTTTTGAAAATTATCAGTGATATCATCATTCATGCTAACAATTCTTACTATCAGATTACGAATTTAGTCTTTTCAGTGCATAGGCACGTATATCTCCCTTAGGTTTGTTCACAAGGGTGTTTAGCATAACCCATTTATTGGCCCGAATGCTTGGCCCAAGAATTGATAATTTCACTTTCT
>CAXDRT010000075.1:0-8189 GCA_963991835.1 uncultured euryarchaeote | reverse complement strand
AGTACGGTCTCGTGGGCTCGGAGATGTGTATAAGAGACAGTCCAATGCATGGGTGTTTTAGTCCCTTGCTCGTTACAAGGTTGGAAAGCATATCTTCAAATGCTTCTTTTCCAACGCAGAGATATGGAGAACAAAATCACCATCCAAGCTTTTGCCCACTGTGACGGCCCATGTGGCGTCTATGACCCTGCTAGTGCCCGTGTTGCGGCAGAAGCAGTTCAATCAATGACCAAGAAAATGGTCGCTTTGAGCGCAGGCGATGCAGATTGTAGCTCTGCATCATACATTAACACGATGAGCAGATTTGCAGCAATCAAAGAGGAAGAAGCCCAAAAGTGCAAGGATGAACTTCTCGTACTTTGGACTGATTTCTTCAAGCCTCAACACCTTGAATCACTTCCTGACCTCCATGATACATTCTGGCAAGCAGCAAAACTTTGCTCCGCTTGTAAGGTCGAAGTTTCGGAACAACACGCTCAAGAACTCATGGACGCAGTTGAAAACATTCACAAAATGTTCTGGTCCGCAAAGGGACGAGAAGTCTCTTGGATCCGTGCAAGTTGAGGGTTTGAACTTGAACACGATTGCTGTAGTCGTGAACGGCGACAGCATGTGGCCCACTCTAAAACACGGTGACACATTCGATGCTCTGGTCTATTCAGGCCAGGATCTCAATATAGGAGAAATCATTGTTTTCAGAGATCCAACGCACACTTCTCGTATCTGTGTGAAACGAGTTTTGCATATCAAACCCAATGGATTGTTTGTTGAAGGAGATAATCCTGACCCAACTGCTTCTACAGATTCCCACAACTATGGTTTGGTTTCCTTTGATCTATTGATTGGAATGAAGCGATAATTTACCTCTTCCGAGTTCAGCATCAACAGGATGAGGGAACAATCGTCGAATAATGAGTTTCTTCAAAATCGAGGAGCCATCACGTATTGAACCGAGTTTAGGCTCTCCAATCCGAGGATGATATTGGATTGGATAGTTTCGTAAATCAATATTCGCAACCGCACATTCTGCATACATCTCTGCTTCTATTTCAAAATCCATACTGTTGAGGTTCATCTGACGAAGAGCAGCTTTATCGAACACCCAATATCCGCTACATACATCATGAATTTCTAAACCAAAGAGCATGACTGCAGACCATGTCAAGAGATGATTTCCAATCCAATTCTGTGCCGTCATAGCGTGAGGATGCATCTGGTTTGTTAATCGGTTTCCAACAATAATTTTCCCCTTTTCAAGCAGTGGAAGCATGTTTAACATATCTTCAGGGTGATAGGTTCTATCGGCATCAAACATAACAACCGCATCGAAATTGTTCTTGATAGCGTATTCAAATCCAACTCGAATTGCTTCGCCCTTTCCTTTGGTTGGTTGTACAATTACTTCGCAACCAAAACGTTCACCGATTTGCCTTGAGTTGTCGGAACTGTTTCCATCAACAATAACGATGCTTGGAGACCAATTTATCTCTTTTAGAGATTGATGTGGAATTGCATTTAGAACCGTTTCCAAACCATCCTCTTCATTGAGGACAGGTAACAGAATCATCAGTTCCTTCACGCTATTAGCCTCACCTGCTTGTTTTTCATGCCTTCGCTTAATTAGCCTGCAAGACCTCAAAATGATGAATTCTTAATCCAGTCGAATCAATGATATGTTCACCTCTTCCAGAAAAACCGAGTGGATTAATCCACCATTCGCCATCGTTTTCAAGATCGATTGAAACATCGAGTTGTCTCTCAAACTGCACCATTGCACAAACAAATCTCCAACCGCTTTTGTCCTCGGGTGAAATTGTTACTTGATTGAATTGAATTGAATAATCCAGCCCTGTTCCAATTTGTTCATAGAGAAGACAAACATTGAACCTACCACTTATGCCAACATCGTCAATAGCTCCATTCCAATCAATTTGTCCTTGTTTGGTGATGACCATTCGATTGTCTCCAAGGGAAAGCAGATCGCCGTAACGATGATTCCTCCATGGGTCCTGCTTCAAATCACATCCGCTTGCTTCAATGCATGAACCGTGAGATAAACTCGAAACTACGGCTACGTGGCTGGGCGATGGAGCATCATGTAGTTTCCAGTAACGAGCGCCATCGTAATTTTTCTCAACAGACCAATGAGGAGATGTTGCAAGGTATGGGGCAAGGCTTCCTATTGGGCTTGAAACAGCATAGCCAATATTCAATTCACGTAGTCGGGAAATGTCATCATTCCGTATTGCAGAAGTTGCATCTTGTTGAATTTCAGAATCAAGTGTTAACAGACCAAGCGTAGGAATGCTTGACGTTTCGATATTGGTGGCGAATGAATAAGTATGCCCCCAGTGGATATTTTCAGAATAAATAATTGAGTCAGGAGGATTATCTTCAAGCCAAATACGTAGACGTTCATCACCAGAAGTAGATGCATGTAGTTCTTGATGTTGAGAGAGTTGAACAAATAAACCCGCAGTTAATATTGATCCTACTATCAAAGCAGTCAGGCAGATTGAGGAAATGATTGGCTTGTAGTAGGGGTCCATGTCACGATTGAGCCAGGCTTTCTCTCCATCCACACTTGCCAAAGATGTTGAGCGACTTGCTATCAACCCGACAATAAGTGCTAAGGGCACGTGATATGCATGCAAGGCCATTGAATAGAGCGTATAGGACATGAGGCTCAAGATCTGCACGTTTGTCAATCCATCAATCAAATGAACAAAAGACAGAATCCATAGAGTTCCAAGCCACAAGGAAAGAAGACGTATTTCCTTTGATTTCCGCCCAAGCCATAGTCCGTATGCAGCCAATATCATCAACGGACCATTATACATCAGCATGGGTTTGCCACCTTGCCATCCATATTCAGCAAAAACGGGCTCTTCCAACATCCTTGGTGCAAAGAAGATTAATGCAACAATGAACATGACGCTCATGATAATAATCGATGAAAAGAAGACGTGTTTGCTTCGATCCTGTTCTCCTTCGTCCATGCTTTTTCTCATAAGGATACTTGCGAGCAACATACATGCAAGATAAATTGCTCCTGTTGGATGGATAAGTACGGTAAAACCGGCTGTTGAAATAAAAGCAATGATGTGGGATCGTAGTGATGAATGGTATGGTCGGAAGACAACCAACAAACCAACAATGAGTCCAAGTTGACTTGCAACAGATGGGTAGCCCGAATCGAAAACCTTTGCGAAGAGGGCGAGTGAACCCCCCATTGCCAATACTGAAGAAGCACCAGCGCCTAATCGATCCATACTTCCCCATATGCCGAATAGAATGGCGAGAAGGGAAACGTGCCCGAGCAGCATGGCACTTTGTTCAATAGAACTTCCAGAAAGTTCGGACAGCCATGCAAGAAGGCTTGGGAAAGCGGGGGGATAGGTCCAGAGGCCAGAATTTGGGCTCGGCAACTCAAACGAACCAGTGGCCTGAATATTTGCAGCTAATGTTCCAAAGCCAACCCAATCAACTCCAAATGGACGGTCTAGAAGCAACAATGGTGTTAACGTCATTGCACAAAAGAGTCCTGCTAAAATTTGAAGCATCGGGTTACGTTGCTGTTGGAACCAACGTTGTGCTTGTACCTCTTCCTCTAATTCTGGTTCTGATTCGGAAAGAACAAGACCATGCATGGCTGCTTCAAGGCGTTGCCAATGCGTATGTTGTGTCTTTTCGATGTGAATTTTTCTTCGTAAAAAGAGAAGAGATACGATTTCGAGAATAAGTATCGATACGGTCAGAGAAATGATGCTCCATATTTGTATGACAAATAGAATGCCAGATGTTCCATAGAGAACAAGTAACCCAAGAGGTAAGCAAAGAAGTGATTTTCGAAAGGTATCTGCTGCGCCATCAAGAATACGAGTTAATGCTAATCCTGGCGGTATTGATGCGAGAACAATCACAAGGAATGCCGCCCACATGAAGCATGCCTGAACCTAATGTATCATCAATTTCATCCATGAACTCATAGGTGTGATGCCTGTCTTGCAATCATGTGGGGATGCTCCGACCTTGCAGGTACTGGCAGAAACGCATACCATCCAATTGTCCCTCTTCCCGAGGATTATTGGGTATTGAATCTACAACGACCCCAAACAGAATGGGGGAATCCATATTCTGTTACAATTGGACGATATGATGAAAATAGAAAGGGCATGTATACTCAAGAGTTGTTTGCAGGAGAGCGAACGATTCATGTCGGGCTTGATATTGGAGCTCCTGCTCAAACACCTATTTACGCCTTTGAAGATGGATTGATACATTCGTTTGCAGACAATGACCAAGATGGATCCTATGGGCCGACAATTATTACAGAACATTCACTACAAATCAGTGGGAAACCAACCACCTTGTGGGTGCTCCATGGTCATCTTTCTCGAGAATCATTGCATGAATTGAATGTAGGTGAACCGATTGTGAAAGGCCAAGAGATTGGTAAGATGGGAACTGAAGGTGAGAATGGAGGATGGCCACCTCATGTGCATATCCAACTTAGTTTAGTTGAGCCTGAACAAGCAGACTTGCCCGGTGTCGTAACGCCTGAAGACAGAACTCAAGCATTGCTCGATTATCCAGATCCAAGAAACATCTTGGGAATGTTGTATTAAGTCTTAATCTGCAAGATAGCCTTTCAATGCTATGATTGGAGCAATAGCAGCAGGGTCTTTGCCGTGAATCAATGCCAATGCAATGGTCATCCAGTCCATGACGATGCAGTGGTGAAGCATTGCTTCGACTAAAGATGCCCCTTCGCCATGAACTCTCCAAGCATAATCTGTAGGTGTATGTTCAATCATCCAATCGATTCGTTTACCGACGTGATTTGACATTCCATCCCAGGTGATGAAGAGAACTGCTTGTTCCTTTCGTGAAGGATCTCCATCCTCTCCAATACCACCCCATGCCACAATTTCATTATGATTCATTTCGGGTACTGCTCCAATGCGAGCAAATCGGCCTGAATTTTCATTAATTTGATTCTTGAACCGATTGAGAACTGGTTGCAATTCCTGAGGGCCGAGCAATGCAAGAGGTTGTGTAGCGAGTACTTGTGCTAGCTCGAGTATGTCCTTTCCCTCATCCTTACGGAAGTCATTTGAATCGGATGCATAATGAAGGCGAACCATCATCGCTTCATATTCATCTGGACTTTGTCGGGGTATAATGCCTAAGTGCTGCATGCAAGAGAGTTGGCGAGAAAATAAATGACCGAATGCGGTGCGAGGTGGTTGTCCTCCGATCGTGGGAATTAAGAAACAATTTTCGTAGAGTTCACACAACCCTGCAAGCATGCCTCCAGTTGCAATAACAATGACAGTTGCCCCTAATTTCAATGCTGTTTCGGTTGCGATCGATGTCTCTTCCGTATTGCCACTGTGGGATGTTGCAAGAACCAACCATGAAGGGTTCCACCATGAAGGGATGGTGTAATCTCTATGGGTAACTATCGGAGTGTTTCCCTCTCGGTTTGAAAGTGTTGAGAGAAAATCTCCGCCAGCCGCTGAGCCTCCCATTCCTAGACAGAGTACACCGTTCCATGATTGGTTCTGTAGTTCAGAAAGCCAAGGAAGGCGTTCAAGATTCACTGCGGCCATACCGTTTTCGAAATCGGTGAAGAAGGCCTGTGTGAATCCAGTCATCCCCTGAGAATCAAGAGTCTTGAGCAGACTCTCTATGTCAACAGAATCTTCGTCCATGCATGTTTGAAAGGCTAACCCTTCATAGGGACTCCTATCAAATCGAATGGTCAAGTGCCATATCGTGAAGTGCGATGAATTCTCCTTCGACATTTGCTAATCGTAATGTTGAGGCTCCATCGTAATCATATGGGAGACGAACGGATGTCATTTTCCAACTTTCGGGGTTGAGGAATTCTGCAACTGAATCATCTTTGTTCAATACATCTACTGTAAGGTGATTTTTCATTTGGGCTATGACAAGTACATTCTCGAGATCTCTCCAAGTAGCCCCTGTTCGTTCCTGCCATGCGATTCGTTCCATAATGGCGCCATCTTTTGACCATGAACTCGGTCTCCACAGGTCACCTTTCCATCGCACAACATCGCCTAGGTCATATCCTGGCTTTCGATAAAGAAGCGTTAACCGCGTGACATCGACACCGTCTTTACGTCCAACAGTTGTGTTTGTTTCTCCAACTTGTCCACCCCAGTTATCTGTCAAATGGCGACCCCATGCTCGGGCAAGACCTTTCGATCCCATGACAACATCGTAACCCCCTGTTACAGCACCTTCACTGGTAATGAAGAACATAGGGTCATCACTCAAATTCTCAATGACTGTGTCCAAACTTGCTCGTAATGTGTTTAATTCATTTTCTTCGAGGCGTCTTCCAGTTGAGCGTAATTGTACGGTTGCTTCGAAATAATTACCAGCTCGTCGAGTGCACGTCAAACAGACCCCATTTGACATTCTTGCCCGCATTGTAAACTCATCTTTGTAAAGAAGATTATCAACCACACCCTCTATTTGGAGATGAAGAAGAGTGTGTCTATCTGAGACTGTCTGAGGCTGACAAGCAAGTCCTATTTCTTCAGCATCCTCGTGAAATGCAACGTTTCGTTGAATAAGTTCGTCCCACAATTTTTCTTCAGGTACGTCGACCCAACGGCCATGCATGTCGATGAGACCACATCGGGCACATCGTGTAAAATTCGTGTTTTCTGGAACTTCTGCAATACGAGTGCGCGCTCTTGTGCATGGTTCACACATTCGTTCAGCAAAAAGAGGTGGATCACTACCACAGACGAGACAAAAATCTCCTCCAAGCTCTCTTGTCACGAAATCACCTCACTCTTCGCTTTCAGCATGAATTTGCTCGATAGCATGAAGGCGTTGTTCCAAATCTTTGCTTCTTGCAAAGACAGTCCAAGTCCATATTCCAATGGCAAACAGCATCCCGATATATGCAACTGCAAGATAGGTCATTCCTTCTGCCATTGTTCCCACACCTAATCCATTGACTTTTGAATCCTTTCAAGCCGTTGTTCGAGAGATGTTATTCTCATACTCATCAGGATGTGCCCGATGATGAAAATTGTAAAGGAGATTGCGCCAATGAAGAGGATGACCGCCATTTCTCCAGAAAGGCTTCCTCCATCACCTCCACCAACGACTGGCCCTGGGTGTCGTATTTGCCACAAACGTGTCGCCACATATGTGACTGGAACGAGAACAAATCCATACAATCCAAATGTGGAAAACGTGTCTCTCGTTTCAACCCCATCAGGCTGTGATTGACGTCCAAGGACTAAGAAGAGTGCAAGAAATGTAGGAAGACACTTTAAAAACAAATATATGAGACCTAGACCATATGTGATTGCAGAAAAGTTAAAAATGCCTATGAAGTATTTTAATACTGATACTGCGATGTCACCTGCATATCCAAGTAATCATGCATTACAAGCCAGAATAGTAGCAAACTATTACAGTAAAGTTTATCCTGCACATCAAGACCAACTGCAAGAAATGGCAGACATATCAGGACAAGGAAGAGTGAACGCAGGCATTCATTATCCTAGTGACAAAATCGCAGGTTACAAACTTGCCGATGATGCCATGAAATATATGAAAAATCTAGATGAAGTTGAAGTAGTATTTGATGAAGATGCACCAGTGAACGCTACAGGTAGTGCTGTATCAACAGACACACCATTAGTAAGAAGTAGAAGTAAATACCTTAAAAAGAATGAGAAAGATTCAAAGGCAATCTACCAAAGAATACTAAAAAGATACGACCATTAATATGTTAAGATTCTTAAATTGGCTAGCCCTATTTACCTCTATAGGTATTGCAGGTATCGCCGCCTACTTTTCAATCATAGGTATGGCAACTATATTTGCAGGTGCCTATCTAGGAACTATTGTCATGATGAGTGCATTAGAAGTTGGTAAGTTAGTGACTGCCGCCTTTCTACACCTTGCATGGGATAAACTCAACTACATGAAATACTATCTAGTCACATCAGTTGGTGTATTGATGTTGATTACATCACTAGGTATATTTGGGTATCTATCTAAGGCAAACATAGAGACAACACTTGTAGGTGATTCATACTCACTAGAGATGTCAATCATAGACCTGTCTCTTATACACATCTGACGCTGCCGACGATACTCCTTGTGTAGATCTCGGTGGTCGCCGTATCATT
>CAXDRT010000074.1:0-8297 GCA_963991835.1 uncultured euryarchaeote | reverse complement strand
GAAATACTCCCACTCATTTGCGATGTCACGATTCCACTCAGCACGCCCATCGGGTTGCGCACTCAGAAATTTCCCGTGCACACTTCGGAGGGCAACTTGTGCTATTGCGAGTCCCCCGCCATGTCTATCTGTAATGGTTAGGATTAACCAATTCTTCGGTTTGAGAAATATAATGCAAAGAGGTTTAGGTCGCCCTCGTGAAATTTATCCCCAAATTAACCAGATAGAAACAGCGATTCCAATCAAAGTTGGTACTACCGCAGCAAAAATAAAGATCATGCCAGCCTTTTTGTTAATGGGAGCTAGTTCTTCTTCAGTTAACTCGTAAAATTCAGTAAATCCACATTTGTTACAGGTAATGATGTTCAAATCTGCAGTCGCTGCTGATGTAACTCCTCGTGTTCTAACGTGCCTGGGTAATTTCCAATCTGAAACCCCACACTTCGGGCAGTTACCCTTACTTTGAGCCATGTCAATTCCACAATAACTCACTCAATAAATACAGAGGGCTCCATTCGTATACCCTTTCAAATCAAGTGAGGATTAGTTCAGAGTATACTGTGAAAACTTTACTTATGCGTCTTTTTTACGGAATGCATGGACAACCCTCTAGAATCAAAGTGAACTAAGAACTGCTATAGTCAAAATGAAACCAATACCAATGAGGAAAACCAATGCGGTATGCTTCAAACCATCTTTGACATTGTTCGACTTTTCTTTGTCATTAGGTGTGTAGAATTCAACAAATCCACATTCTTTGCATGAGATCATTTGAAGACCTCCTCTAATACGTGCATTTATTGAATTATTTAGATTACTACTTCCACACTTCACACATTTCCCGTCGCTCATAATTGAGTGATACTCTTCTTGTGTATAAATCTCCTCGATAAACATTCGATTTCAGAAGGGTTTCCCTCTCGAAAAGCGTCCTGCGCATGGGTAGCTCAAATATCCATTTTGTTTGAGTTGATATATAAAGCAGCATATTAGTATATGTTAGGGGAGTATTATGAGGGGAGATAACGGGAAGAAGTACAATCCTGATTGGCTAGTGAAGTTAGCTAAAAAGTGCCTACCTTATCTCAAGAGTCATCCCAGATATGACGAGGAAGTCCTAGATTTTCTGCCCGATGCATTGGCCAACTGTACATCATGCATACCAGAGAGCCATTGTTACATTCATTTTGTGAAGGACGAGAAGCCCAATCAAGAAGATTCTTCATGGCGATACATCACTTCAGTCGAACTCTATGACGAGAAGTTAGGCATTATCTTAGTTGACCTGCTGTTTGATATTGCAAGTGACAACCCATATGAAGATGCCCCGATTGTTGGGGGCATAGAGTATTTTGACCTCTTAGATGTCCTTACTCCATTTCAAGCAAGGCGACACTTACAAGCCAGGATTAGAGAGCGCGTCTACTGAATGCATGGTCATTCATCATAGACACCCGTGAGTAAAGGATAGACGCTAATCCGCAGGATATGGTTTTATTTAAAATTCAGAAATTGTAATTCTATGGCTGGAGGCGATGGAATGAAAATTTTACCGTCTTCGGCAATGCTTCGAATGACGTATCAAAATTATTTATCCCACCGAGAAGATGCCAAACCCAATCCGCATCTCTTGACGATTGCACTTGTGATATTCGCCATAGCGTTATTTGTGTATACCAATATTGATACAGAAAAATGCCCAGAAGATTATGATTTCAACGAATCTGATTGGGTGCACAATATGGATTGTGATTTTCAGGGCATTGCCATCTTTATTTTTGTTCAAGTTCCTATATTGTTGTCGATCATTCTTACGTCACTGTGGACAATAAAATCCATGATGTACAGAAAAGTAGGATTGAAAAAATTACAAGAACTATCAGTACAATCTGAATTTTCAAGTCCTAATAAAATTAAAAGGAATGATGAAGAAAAAATCTTATCTCACGTGAAATTGATGCTAGGTCAATTGAGATAATAGTGCCTGTATACAAGGGGGTCCCTTGTATGTGCATACGTATACGTCGGTACCCTTGTGGCTGTATACGAATACAACCGCCCCCTCGTATACAGATTCATTTCCAAACTATGAGAAGAGTACGCAATTATACCTCGAAACATTGGGTGCATATGTGGAGCCTGAAATGAAGCCACCAGTTCCTGTTCAGCAAACAGTGAATGAACAGCCCAATAATTCACCAAACCTAGCCGGACTTGTTGTTTTTCTTGGTGGAATACTCGTCCTCGCTATTTGGGGTTTTAGCATTATTGGGGGGGAAGCGGGATCTGGTATGTCCCCGGTATATCTCATACCGTTCCTTTGTATTGTGGGTGGACCAATTTTCATCGTATTGTTGGTTTTCTCAACTATGTTGACTTATGTAACAAATACAAAAAAAGAGATTCCAAATGTACAAACTGCGTCGATTCAGAGTCTCTCAACTGAGGAAAAGTGGGGTCTACGCGTCAAAGCTAGGCGTCAAGCCATGAGTCAACAAAGGCCCTCCTCAACTGCGGGAAAATGGGGTCTTCGCATGATTAGTCCTGTTTTTATTGTAATCGGATTTTGGATTCCTAGCGCTGTATCTTCAGTTGGTAACGAAAGTATCGCCGCCACACTCGGTGTTATTTCCATTCTCTCCGGAGTCTTACTTTTCCTTGTGACTCTGCGCACCAAAATCGAGGAAATTGAATCTGAGTAGTCTCCTCAGATGAATGCTAATGACAACATAGGCATGAAAATGAGTGAACTAGTGATGTGGATAAGTGAATTCCAACTTTATACATGGGTTATGATAAACAGCCTTATGTTCAGAATAACTGATTACGTGGGTTCACAGTGGGCCATATTGAACCGTACCCATGAGTAAGTCATTGGATTGACTTCGATCTGTTACTGAACAGAATTTTTGCAGTTGAATTAAACAGTATATCGTCAGGGATTTCGAAACCTGCCGCAGCAAAGGATTGGATGATTTTTCCTTCTTGACTGTGATACTCTTTCGACGAGCGAAACTGCTCCAATGTCATCTCATTTGACCATCTAGTGTACACAATGACGCGTTCGTCGTCTTCGGCAAATGTTGAACCAATGCAACCGTTTTCAATCGCAATTGAAAGAAAGCTCACCATGGATTCACTCATAGCGGTGGTGATTTTCCTGTTGTTTTTGTTTGTAATCCACATTCGCATTACCATTGCTTCTTCCATGCAATGGCCACGAAGTATACGGTTTAATTTTCTTTCAATTCGTTATCAGATGCTTTTATCAAGCCCTATGCTTCAAAGATCTCTTCACATTTGGGACACTTTGCTCGCCCTTTATATTCCATAGGAACACGGATTGCTGCAGCACATTTTGGACAATAAAGAAGGCGTTTTTGTTCAATTTTTCCTGGCTCAGTTGTTGTTTCTTTAACGACTGTTTTTGATGAATCAAGAGGAGGATCTTCAATGAACAATGCCCACGGTCGGGCGATTAGAACGTGGCTAGCGATGTATGTCCAGAAACAAATCTTGAGAATGGAGATGAAGAAATTGAAAGAATTTTCAAACTCATCGCCGCCACTACTGCCCATGCCGCTGAATGCTGCCAACAACAACAGCCAACCAAGACCGATAAGAACGGTAAATACCGATACGGTAATTGTGATCGAAAGAAGAAGATATCCTGTTGCTTGAACCGCGTATTTCCCTTCTTGTTGCTTGAATTTACTGTAGTTTTCCATAGAATTGAATATCGATTCTGGAGAACTTGTGTCGATTTCCAGATTTGATTTTTCTCCGAGTGTTAATTCTCCAAGGCGTACTGAAAGAATAAAAAATCCCGAAAGTAAAAAAGGCGCTGAAAAGACATATGGAAGGATGGAATCCAAAAGCTCATTCTCACTCCCTCCCGAAAAAAAGACGAAGAAACCGAAAACAATCAAGCCTAAAGGAGCGAGTAACCTATCCCCCCCTTCCATGAATCGACAATTCATATCGCTCTTATCAAATGAGCACCTGCGCAATTAATTGCACAGCCGGGTTTGTTGATGGAGAGATTTTCCTTCGGACAAGATGGTGCTTACCCAAGCGAATGTTTCTGCATCATTTCGCTTCTTTTCCGGATCTCTTTTCTCCAATGTTCTCAGCGTCATTGCAAGGCGATGATTTCCTTTGAAGGAGGCTTTATGCCGTTCGAAATACGCCCAATACATCGATGAAATAGGGCATGTTTTTGTTGGATGGAATTGACATGAAGAGCAAAAATCACCCATTTTCTTGATGTAGGGCGTTCCTGAAATGTAGGGTTTTGTCATCATTGCATCGCCAAGAGAGAAGGTTCCCATTCCCAGAACGTTTGGCTCTACGACCCAATCAAAGGCATCGACAAAGCCAGCATGGAACCAATCCGTAAGTTCCCTTGGCTCAATATCGAGAAGTTGAGCGAGATTGCTCAGTACCATCAAACGAGGGATGTGATGGGTCCATGCTTCATCCATCACAGATTCGACCGCCCAATCAAGACATTCTAATCCACTCTTTTCACCCCAGTATGCCATTGGTAGCGAACGTGTTTGATCAAGGTGATTTGGATGTGATTCAGCATCCAATGATGGTGCATTCGTCCAATTGGCTTGACGACTTTTGGGCTTTGTTTTCTTTACGTCAATCGTTCTGAATCCATCAGTAATATCGTGGATATGATGAACGTATTCTCGCCATATCATTTGACGCAGAAATCCTTCTTTGGAATTTAGAGGGATGTCAGCTGCAAGAACGAGTTCGACAACATGTTGCGGCATTATTCGGTGAAGGTTCATCGATGATGCAAGACGTGAATGGAAGAGACCTCGACTCTGTTTTGTCATAGCGTCTTCATAGTGGCCAAAATGGTGCAAAATAGATGTTGCAAAATCCAGCGCTTTTTGGTGATCTTCTGATGAGGTGGGGAGGTGGTCAAGTCGTGCATTGCCTGGATGTTCTGCGTAGATGGAATCAACGAGTGAAATCACTTCTTCATCAATGGAATCCACATCGTAAACAGGGGCTTGCGGAGGCGTATGTTCTCCTTTCCAAGGATGGCGGTTATCACCGTCATGACTGAATTTCCCTCCATAAGGAGAATCTCCTTCCATGAGCCAACCTGTTTTTTTGCGTACGCTTCGATAGAATCGATCCATTCGGAAAGGGGGTTCTGTACCAACAGTAGAGGTGAACCATTCCTGTGGAGTTAGCCAACCTGGATGATCGTGGAGGCTGATGAGACCTTCATCAATCAGCGGTTTGAGTGTAACTCTGAGTTCACGTTCAGCAGGTTTGAACATATTGATGCTCCCAATTTCTTGAATAATTCCACTCAGAGCCTCATCGTATTGTGTGGTTGTTGTAAGATGCAAAACGGGGACATTTACGGCTTGCGCCTCTAGAGCAAAGTGGCGAAGATTGGAGAGAAGAAAACTCAACTTTTGTTTATGATATGGCCTCCTCTTCCCTTGCTCTTCGCTTTCAATAAGGATAATCCCATAGGATTCCTTTCCATCAAAAAAGGCAAGATTGAGTTGATCATATGGAAGGAACCACCATGATCCTACATCTTCTAATGAATCGTGTCTAAGGAGTGAAGAGAACGCTCCATCGCCTTGGGTGGTCCTCCTCCAACTCATGTCAAGACCTGACTTGGCAAGGCTATAACCTCCTGTCTGATTCCATATCAAAAGACAAATTGATGATGGAGTATATCTTGGGTCAATCATGGATGCTGTCCTCATCGTCGTTGTCATGTTTGCAACGCTTCTGGCTGCAGCATTAACGGTCCCAGCAGGTTTTGGACTTGCAACAATGCTAACACCAATCATGTTGTTGTGGCTTGACCCCCATCTTGCGATAGCTGCAGTTGCCGTAATACATGCTGCACATAATGGCTGGAAACTGCTTCTACTCAAGACACATCTTGACGTTTCAGCAGTAAAACGATACGGTTGGGCAATGGTTTTGGGTGCAGTGATTGGAGCGTCAATGAGTACAAGTATTGATCAGAAACCTTTGCTAATCGTTGTTGGATTTGCACTCATCCTCTTGCCTCTTTTATCCGCAACTGAGCGGTGGACTTCCTATCGATTACCTGAAGCAGAAGACAGATGGGGTGGGTTTGGTTCAGGACTTATGGGAGGGTTAACAGGCCATCAAGGGGCTTTACGAGCAATGTTCCTACAAAGAAGATTACCAGATAAGTCAGCATACGCGGCAACTGCTGCTCTTCTTGCATTGATTGTTGATCTCTCTCGTCTACCCGTTTATCTCTATTCAGATGGTGCTGACCTCGTCGAATTCTTGCCTCTCATCTCAGGCTCTGTACTCTGTGCCATTATTGGTGTCCATCTTGGAAAACGATGGCTCATTCGATGGAAGAAGACGCATATTCGAACAATGATTCTTTGCGGAATAGTAGCATCAGGATTCTTGTACATCATCGAAGGATTCAGGATGTAACTCCATCCTTCAAGTCAAGAATGACGGGGGCGTGGTCAGAGATATCAAGGCCACCTTGACGGTCGATTCGAATGGATTCAACAAAGGGCATAAGAGCTTCATTTCCAAGCATGTAATCTATTCTCCACCCTCTATCTTTTGCTCGGGCTTGTCCGCGATTCGACCACCAAGAATAGAGTTTGACGCCTTCTCCCACATGTTCACGGAAAAGATCATGCCACCCATCTCCAAGGAGATTGGTAAACCATTCTCGCTCTTGTGGAAGGAAGCCGCTCGATTTTGCATTTCCTTTCGCATTCCAAATATCGTCTTCTGTGTGTGCGATATTCAAATCTCCAACAACAAGAACGGGGGTCTTGAGTTGAAGATAAGGTTCTAACCATGTTCGCCATTCATCCATCCATTGTTCTTTGAAAAGTTGACGCTCATCCTTGTTTGATCCGCTAGGTAGATAGGTGTTAATACAGGTCAAATTCCCATGCTTCGTTACAATGATTCTTCCTTCTGAATCGTTTGAATCAATCGAACTGATCATTCCCCTGCGCTCTTCGATGATGTCAATGCTGGATAATGTTGCAACGCCCGAATAACCTTTCTTTTCCGCTGGATGAAGGAGTGCTATATGCGTACTTGGCCAATTCCAACCCTTCGGAAATTGTTCTTCTAAGACACGCGTTTCTTGAAGCATCCATATTTCTGCATCAACGGATTCAAACCAACCATCAATCCCTTTTCGAATGGCGGCCCGAAGACCGTTTACGTTCCATGTAACGACGCGCATGACTCTTCCAAGAGAACTGGGCTTTTCATTTTTGAAGTGGTATCGAAGCAATTGATTCTGCTGCAAGACGTGCAGATGCTACTGCGCCATCGGAGAGAATATGTTCACTGGCGACCCAAGCACCAGCGAGTAAGAATCCTTTTTTCGCAACGATATCGTGTAATGGTCTTGCTCCAGTAATTGCAACCGTCACTTGCTCTTGTCGTCGATCATGAAGAATATGAGATCGCCATCCAGGAGCGCGTTGATCAAGGAATGTATCGAGCATTTCCATCCGTTGTTCCTTTGGTTTATCGGAGAAACAAATTGCAGAAAGAAGCGATCCTGAGAGAGAAGTGCCTGGATGTATTTGCTTCAAATCAAATAATCCGATTGAATTCTTCACATCCAGAATAGCATGTTTATCTCCCAGTGGAGTTGAATCAAGAGCGACATCAATGGTTGACGCTTTGAGCGCTTCGCATTCAGGTAAATCTGGTAAGAGTTGTTTTGAGCGCCTGTAACCACATGCCAAAATAATCACATCCGTTTCGATGTGGCGGCCATCTGCGAGATGGACTTTATTTCGCTCAATTTGCGTCACCTTCGCCCCGGTTTCAATTGGGACACCGACTTCATCAAGAGTCACTGCAAGACGCCCAATCAATCCTGACCAACCTTCCTTCAGACCAAGCAGTTTGCTACGAAGGAGTGCTTTGCTACGAACTTCACTTCCCATTCCCCATGAGGCAAAATGTTCCGCGGCACGAATTGATGGATGGACTAATTCGTATTTCCGAACTGCTCTCCTGTACAAGACTGCATCCATCATCGGTGAACGCGGTTGCATCATCCCTTGTCCAACTAATTCAATTCGATGTGGTCGTAATGGAAGAGTGGATGGTTTCATCCGACTTATCTTGAGCACCAACCGATGGAGGTGCCCTTTCTTCAGGAGGAAGTGTGGGCCGAATCCAATTGGAAAATCATCTCGAAGTTCACTCGATGCACGTCCGCCGATGGTTGAGCGTTGATCAAGAACAACGACGTGATGGCCGCGAAC
>CAXDRT010000073.1:0-8301 GCA_963991835.1 uncultured euryarchaeote | reverse complement strand
AGATCTAGTACGGTCTCGTGGGCTCGGAGATGTGTATAAGAGACAGATACGAACCAATCCACCAAGCTCACGCAAGCGGAGGGAGAGTTTACCTCTTCGACCAGCACGTCGTTGTGCTTCACGAAGAATCAAACCAACACCGCTCTTATCGAAATGTGGAATCTCTCTGGTGCTCCCAATATCCCTTAGAACTTCTTGAGCAATGAAACGAATCAAGCGCTTTCTGTTACGATTTGTATCTGGCATCTCTGAGTTGACGTATACTTCATATCCATATCCTCGAATACGACTTCGAAGAGCAGGATGCATACCCTGTATAGCATCGAGATTACCCGCTGCGATGAGGATAAAGTCGCATGGAACTGGTTCCGTTTTGGTCAAGGCACCAGATGAGCGTTCGCTACGTCCAGAAATTGGGAAAGCACGCTCTTGCATGGCTGTGAGAAGTGCTTGTTGTTCTTCCAAACGAAGAAGATTGATTTCATCAATGTAGAGAACACCTTTGTTTGCTCTGTGAATTGCACCAGGTTCTACACGGTCGTGGGCTGGTGTTTCCATTCCACCAGATTGGAATGGATCGTGACGAACATCACCGAGAAGTGAGCCTGAGAGCGTAGCAGTTGCATCAACGAATGGAGGACGTTCATCGACATCATGCTTGACAAGAACCTTTGGAATTCTTCCTTCGTCCCCTGAACCAAGTCTGCTACGAATGAACATATATCCAAACATAAGCAAAAACATACCAAAGAGCAGGGTGAGAATATCCCCTGATGGGATTGCTACGATGACCAGCAAGAAAGCAACGGCTCCGAATCCAATGAGAAGCATTCGTTGTGCTTTCTCTTTTTGTTCTCGTATGGCTTCCTTCTGAACACGGACGATACGATCGCCTCGACCTGCAGGGACTGAACGAACGCGTGGTTCATTTTCATCGTCCTCATTCGGATAGACAAGAACGTCTTCTAGAGCATCCTTTGGTAGCAGGTCAGTCATTGAACGTGCGAGCATGGATTTCCCAGTACCTGGGTCTCCGATCATGAGCATGTGACGACGTTGTTCAGCAGCTTTTCGAATAACGACTGAACCCGCCTCTTGCCCAATGACTTGATCGACAAGTCGGTCTGGAATAGGAACATCCTCTGTCGTTTCAAAACTTACAGAGTCAATCCACTTGTCAACGCTTAGCGAAACGATATCATCGGTTCCATTAGAAGGCTCAGGAGCCCATATGGTGACCGTTTCAGAGTCGTCTTCAGTAACGTCCTCAATAGGAATATCGTCATCTGCCATGATGTTTCCTCACCTTCCTCCCCTTTAGGACTTTAGCATCCACCATAGAGGTGAAAAGAACTCAATATTGCATTGTATCAAGGTATTGTTGGCCGTAATATTGCCATTGCTCCATGGTCCATCCTGCTGGAAGACCTGTTACTGGCAATGGTGGACCTGCTGGTACTTGTGGCACTGGCAATGGTTGAACAATTGGCTGAGGTATTGGCAGAGGCATCTGTTGAGGCAGCGGCTGAGCAATTGGCTGAGGCATCTGTTGTTGGAACAACTGTGCTGCACCTCCGTACATGGAGTTCGCAACAGTGTCATGAATCGGAAGAGCACCGTCTTGCCAAACTGGACCATTGTCGAAGACCTTGTCTTCATCGTTGCGTCGCATGAGTAGACCTACAGATACTGCAAGGAAGAGGACTCCACCAACGATTGCTAGAATCAGCATTAAGTTTCCAGAGCTTTCAGACCCGTCTCCACCAGTTCCTGATTGAACACCCTCGGTCGGGCAGGAAGAGCGAGGATCTTCACAAGCGGTTGAATATGAGGTTTCTTTTGCAGTGAGCGTATCTTGAACTGCAGTCATGTCCTCTCCTTCTTCGGCTTGGTCGATTTGAAGTTTCAGAGCATCGATTTCAGATTTGAGTGAATCGATGTGCGATTGAAGCATTTCAGCATCCATATCTTCTGGCGAAGGCATTTCCTCGAGAACGTACCATTTCACACCTGCTAGAGTCTTGTAATCATCGCCATTTGTATCGATTGCTCGAACTGTAATTTGATAATAATCCTTGTAGACTGAACCGCTTGGACGTGCAAGTTCTCCTTCCATAAAGATCGATTCAATGTCGAGTGTTGTACTCCATCCAACCAAAGATCGAGTGATATCAAGTTCTTCTTCAAACAAACCATCACAAGTTCCAGTTTCATCGTTGCAGATGTTCCATGTCGTCGTAATAGATTGGAAGACTGGAGCAGAATCAGTCATGAACATGTTTGCAGTTGGATATTGGCCGATGTACGTGTCTTCCATGTTCACGTAGAAATGGCCACTGCCATCGTTTTCCTTAGCGACAAAGAGAGGGAAAGAATCGAATACGTCCACATTCATTGTGTATGTGTTGGTATCGTATTGATCAATTGTGTTAATCGTTACGATTTGCATCCCTGACCTCTTAAAATTGAGTGTCATTGTTCCATCGATTGGATTGTACTTAGCACCACCTTGTTCATCAGAAGACACGGTGATAAATGCATCATTTTTGGGGTTATCCACATCGGTTAGAATTGCCATGAGATTGATTGTACGTTGAGTTTCAATCTTCAGAGTGATTTCTTCGAGACCAGTTAGATCAAGGCGTGGAGCATCGTTGATTGGGTTGACCTTGATGAGCAAATCCTGGTCTGCGAATTGTTCACCATCACTTGCACGAAGTGTAACCAGTACCTCTCCGTTAACATCATCATCAACAGTTTCAAAGACGACGTTCGTTCCATCGAGAGAAACATCGAAAACAATGTTGTTTGAAAGTCCTACAATCTCGAGTTGAAGCATTGAAGCTGAAACTGAATTCCCTACGTCATCGGTATCAGAGAGATAAGGAAGTAGACTGAAAACGCCCATTGAGGCCTCATCAACGACTTGTGTCGGAAGTGCTTGCCATCGCGGCTGTCCGTTTTCGAGGACATTGAACAGAAGCGTTCCATATGGGAGTTGGCCTTGGCTTGAATAATCTGAGCCATCGTCCATGGTGATTTCAATGCCTTGCTGTCCAAGAGGACAACCTTGCGTTGGAGACCAGGAGAAGAGGACTTCAACTTCTGTTGTTGACGGATGCCATGCGACAAAGGATGAATCACTGCTTGTGATAGATAATGAGCTGAGAGGTGTCTCTGGGTCGACAATTATTCCAGTCATATCGACCTTTGTTTTAACGTCACAAGCAACCGGACTTACTTGGTTTGGACTGATACTTGGAGGTGCATTCATCAAATCAAAAGCACCAGTTGTGAGCGACCATGAGGACAGTTGGCCTCGTGCATCGACTGCTCTTGAACGAAGATCATACTTTCCAGCAGCCATGTCCATAGTCGGCAACAGCGAGTATTCTCTACCTTCGTTTGCGGAACCCATGTAGAGGATGTTTTGACCACCTGTGACAACTTCACCAGACCAGAGATTTTGTCCAGCAGGGGAAATCTCAACATCGAACGTCATTGTATCGATGGTGTCCACGTTATCGTTTGCGTCACCCTTGGCAAGGACGGAGAAATAATTGCCACGACTGATATCAGTTGTTCCGAGAACCTGAGGTGATTTCGAGGTTGGTGGGCGATCGTGATCTATATCTGTTGTACGAATATTGTTTGAAGTCACACTTTCTCCGGTTGTATCGAGTTCAACACCGAATACGGTCTTCCAAGAGTTGGAAGGGAGGGTGGATGTGTCAAATGATTGTTGTGCAGTCATTGTGCTGGAAGAACCTGTTGTTGTGATCGTATTGATCGCTGTGTTTTGTCCAATGTAGTTCTTTTGACCGTTGAGTACGTAATAGAACTTGACTGAACCGCCGCTTGTGTAATCGAGGTCACCACTGTTGGCGATTGTTGCGTCGAGTGTAATGACATCCCCACGGACATAGGAATCAGCAGTTGGAGAAGTAACAGTGAAACTCGGAATCGACAGATCCATCTTAGGACCCATTGTTGAATCAATAGCGTGGTAAACGTGAGGGCTTGTACCTCCAGCAGACACTTGGTTACCTGTCATGAGAACACCGATAACAATGGCCTTACTCAATCCACCAGGTACAACAGAAGATGGTACACTCGACCAAGATTCTGTTTGCGATGTTGCAGTTGGTGCAACGCTTATGAAGGAACTACCAGTACCTTGGTTCTTTGATTTGAAAGTATCTCCGGATGTCAACCAAGCCATCCAGCAATTGTATCCGTGAGGTATTCCAGATGAATAGGAGTATCCAGTGCAGTCTTTGTCGACTAAGGCGGCGTACAATTTCATGTTGCTAGCGGAAGATCCAGAACCAGTGTACCTGTAGGTGATATCGATGTCATAGGTACTTCCAGATTGACTGATGGCTGCAGTCATTCCGTAATCGTTGACGCTCGAGTGCATCCCTCCTCCAGAAGAAAAGAGGGTGTCGTAAGTATCGTAATTTGATGAGGCTCCACCTTGGTTCTTGTCTGTTCGATCACCAAAATAAGCATCAGGAGCGCCTCCAGTTGACCATGCCCAGTTGTACGGAGCTACGTTTCCTGCACGGCTTGTGTCTGTATCTCCATAGGAAGCGGACATGTATGTGAGGTAGACATATTCATCGGGGTGAAGTTGTTTTACAGCGTGATGTGCATCAGAGCCACCCCCAGTCTTGGAACAGTGACCGCAGTTGTCAGATGAGATGTATTGGCCGAAGACAACGTGTCCTGGGCTCGTTGCTTGGGAGGGGTTTTCGACGACTGGTTTATCGTCCAGAATCTGTGGTTGTTCGTCAACTGAATTTGAAACAAAACCTGTTAGAACACTACCAACAAATAATATCACAATTGACAACGCTATCGCCTGCATTGAAAGTTTCATGATTTAACGCAGATATAGACCATATATAATTCTATTACATTCCTGTCACCGTCAAGCGTTTTTGATTTAATTATAATTAAGCCATCAAAATAACGAATTTATAAAAAAAACATAACCGTTTTCCATCGAAAAAACTGATGTTCTCCGTCCGCTAGGATTGGTTATGGCTGACCCTGAATCTGTTGCATTAATGGAAGAGAGTGGTAAGATTCACATCGTGAGCATGGTCGATAATACCATTAAAATCAAGGGCATTGGTGTCGTTAACCCATTCAAGGAATTCTCTAGCTTGAAAGATGGGGAAGAGACCCATGTTGGATCGAAAATTCTTCGTCGCCTCCCTACAAGATTACCTGAACTCATCGCAGGTATGAAACGCAGAGCCCAAACAATTGGTTCAAAAGACGCTGGTGTCCTTATCGCACGACATGGCATTGGTGCAAACGATGTGGTTCTCGAAGCTGGACTTGGCTCAGGAGGTCTATCGATGCATCTTGCAAGAGTCATTGGACCCAGTGGACATCTCATAACAGTTGAACCGAGAGAAGAACACGCAAGTGTTGGATTAGAAAATCTCAAGACTATTTCTGAATGCATGGCTGAATTTCCAAAACACACCCATATTGATGGGCGAATTGAAGACGTGGTAGAGAACATTCAGCAACACGCCAAGTTTGTTGATGCGATCCTTCTCGATTTACCTGATCATCCTCCTGCCATTAAGGCCGTTGCTCCTTTGTTGAATGTAGGAGCGCGAATATCCTGCTACTGCCCAGTTACAAGTCAACTTGAGAAAGCATGGATTGCCTGTGAAGAAGCAGGATTACATGTTGAATGGGCTGGAGAAATCATCGAAAGACAATGGGGCAAAGCGAGCAGAGGAGGCGTACGTCCAGTAAACGGGCCTTTCGGCCATACTGCGTTCTTGCTGCTAGCACAACGACGTAACTGAATCAGAACTTAGGTGACGCACCATATTCTACGACTCGAATATTCGACTCGCATGTTGGACATGTGAATCGGAATGGAGGATCATTTCCACCAGGGACTGCAAGCCTTGCATCGCATGAAGGGCAACTAATTCTGCGATTCGAATCCATTCGACATTCGTTTGGACCAAGAGGATACTCTTTCTCATCGTCTTCCTCTTCAGTATCCTCCTCTTCTTCAGAGGTTTCCTTAGAGGATGGTTTTCTGTATTTTATGACAAGCAAAGCAAGAGCGAACAAAACGTATCCTGCAGCCATAATCTTGAATGTTGCATCGCCTCCAATCTCGATACCAAGAATGGTAATACCTTCAGGAGGTTGAGCCTTTCCTGCCACATCTACATCGATCAATGGAGACTCTGCATCAACACTGGTCCCATCGACTTGTACCAATGCTCGGACCTTCAGTTCCGCTGATGTTGCTTGAGTAGTAAGGGAAGTAAGTCGAACGACAAAGATTTCTGAAGCACCTGGACTCAGTGTAAACAAATCAGTCATCTCCCCTGCAGTGTTGTTCCATTGAACATCAAACACTCCATCGCCTACACCTAGGAGAGTCAAACGACCATTGATGTCAATGTTTGCAAGATTCGTCACAGTCACAGTGGTTGAAGAGCCGCCCATGTAAGGGATATCCAGTGAAATGGCATCAACCGAAATGGAGACAAGGGATGCAGAGTCCCACGTTGCCTCTACGTTGTAGGTGGCCACTTCACTGTACACGTAATCTGAACGTGCGGAAGATACAACTCGAATACTGAATGCGTTTGTCCCTGCCAAGGCATCCTCAGAAACATTGCACGTCCATGGAAGAGGTGATGATGATGCACCTGGTGAAAGTGTCACTGATGTTGCGAGATTACATGATAATCCTACTGAACTTAAGGAGAATTGATCAGCACTGTTGCCTGTGTTTGTGACTGAAACCGTACCTGAAATCGTACCACCTGCTTCGGAGGAGTCATCATCCGCAAGAATTGTCAAATCAGCACCTGCATCCATTGCGAAGAGCGTGATAATGACAAAATCAGTTGCTTCAGAATCGAGAGTAGACGTTACTCTGATATTGATTGGAAGTCCAGTTGCCGGGGCGCCACTGGACGATTCACGTACTCCAAGAACAACCGTTTCAGATTGACCTACACCCAATACGACGGATGTCTGAGATAATGAAAGTTCAAAGTATGTTGAAGATTCTCCTGATTCAAGTGAAAGAAGGAAGGTATCTTGCATCGTACCAACATTGGTTACTTCAATCGTGACGTTTGTAATCGTTGAAGGCCCAGCAATGGCTTGATTTGTGTTGGCATTGAGTTGAGCTAAACTCCGATCGATAACTTGTAATTCAAGTGGAAGCAATGAATCAGGAGCATCTGAAACGAGACGTATGCTCAAAGAATCTGTCCGTGAATTCAAGGCTGCAGAGGCAGTGATGTTCAATTGAGCAACATAGAATTCACCTGATGCAAGGGTTACTGAGGAAACGTCGCTTAATTCAGCGCTGACTCCTCCAGGCAAGCCTGAAATTGTGAAGGTATCCAGGGAAACGTTGGATGTCCCAGTATTTTCGATAACAATATCGATGGAAGACGATTGACCTGGTTGAACGACAATTCTGCCATCGAGGGTGCCAGATAATTCCAATTCGGAAACTGGTTGTACGTCAAATGGCAATGTTGTGTTTAATGATTGAAGAGAATCATGGATGACGGAAACAACTCGTTGATTCAGACCAAGTGATCCAGATGCAGCCATTGCAGTCAAAGTCCATGTTGCGGATTGTCCAGAGGCAACAGTGACTGAAGAGGCTGTGTCCAAATCCAGAGTGATATGAGATGATGCATTGCTTACAATTTGTAACGAGAATGTTTCCGTTTCACTCCCTGTATTGAAGACACGTACCTCAAGAGTTTCATCGACACCAGGGGTAAGAAGTACTGCTCCAGATGGCCCTTGTACTGTGAAGTCTACCTTTCGATCGATTTCGAATGAGAAATCACGAACAAAAGAAACGGTGGAATCTTCGGAAAGTGTATTGATTAAACGAACTGAGCACACATCTCCTACATTGCCGCTACTTCCCACATCGACTGCAAATGGAATGTTTGCAACTTCATCTACGGACAAGGTAGTATCTCCTGCAAGTAACGAGACTGTACATGGCCCGCTTAAGACAGATAATGAGTGAGAATATGTTGATTCAGTCGTACCTAGGTTTGTGATTGAAACGTTTGTATGTGTCTGTTCTCCCGGAATAAAGTCATCAATACTTGCTAGGAAATCTACTTGCAAATCATACGTAGCTTGCACATCGATTACAATGAGCGTTGAGGTCGACAGATTGCCCATCAACGAACCTGCATACAAGCGAACACCAGTTGCACCTGGAAGGGCATCCGAGGGTATCGAAACTGTCTCTTATACACATCT
>CAXDRT010000072.1:0-8359 GCA_963991835.1 uncultured euryarchaeote | reverse complement strand
AGGTGCGTCCATTGATAGAACTGCATCAACAATATCAGAAGTTGTCACTAAACCATCATTATCACTGTCTGCAGCGGCGAATAATTCACTTTCACTAACACCGCTGCTATCGTCATCCATTCCATCATCGCCTTCATTTACTGGTTGAAGTGCTTGAATCCAATTGAAGTCAGCAGCTTCACATTCTTCTTCGGAAGTGATGCTCGAGTCTATTTCATCAGCGTATCTATCGTAGCAGACCATCATCGGTTCTCCGCTGGTCATTTCTGCAAAGTCATTGAATTCATCAGAATCGAGCATACCGTCTTCATCTGCATCAACCAGGTCAAACATCCATCGAAGTCCATTCATGCGATCACCATATCCATCGTTTCTGAGATCCATAGTAACGCAGGCATCGAGTTCATCGAAATCGACCATTCCATCAGCATCAGAATCACATTCAGACATTTCTCTGTGGAATGTCCACATCTCGTCATGACCATCATCGCCATCATCTGACAGAGGGTCTGTGCTCATGTACTCCTCGACGGCCAAGATGAACTCTTCTAGTTCATCAAGGTCTAAATCGCCTGACTCATCAAGATCGCTACCGTTGAATATTTCTTCAACATCATCAATAACAGATTGTGGCATGGATTCGCCGGTTTCTTCATCACCTTCGCTCAGCAAAGTAACAAATTCATCGAAGTCCATTAGCCCATTTTGGTTAGTATCTGTCATATTGATTAGTTCTTGAGCTGTTGGGGGTCCGTCATCATGTTCATCGTTACCGTGGTCATCATGGTTATCGTCGCCGTGGTCATCATGTCCATCGTCACCGTGGTCATCGGTTCCGTCATCATCACTCATGTCCACGTTTTCATCAGAATTATCTCCACAATCGTTATCTCCGTCGTTTACATAATCCATTGGAATGTCCATGCCGTTATCACATAGGAACCGGTCATCGGTTCCAGAGTCATCTCCATCATCTCCCATGTCCACGTTTTCATCAGAATTATCTCCACAATCGTTATCTCCGTCGTTTACATAATCCATTGGAATATCATTGCCGTTGTCGCAATAGAATGTGTCGCCATCGTCATCCCCGTCGTAAGCATCGTACATGTCTGATGAGATTACGAATGGAAGAGCAACAAGTTCACCTGCTTCAGCACCACTAAAGAATGCGCTGACTTTGTCTTCGGTGAGAACGTACATCTGCATATCAGTTCCATCCATGCTCATTCCGAAATACTCGATTTCTCCTGCATCGTTGAAGGCTACGGACATATCAGGCATTTCGCCGGATTCATCCTCATCATGCATGTGTTCATCTTCGTCACCATGCATGTGTTCATCTTCATCATCGTGAGAATCGACAGCTTCGGAGAATGTCACAAGTTCTACAGAGTCAAGTTCTCCATCAGCATCAGCGTCTGCGTTATCAAACACAGTTCGCATTTCATCGACTTCACTCTCGTCTGTACCATCGGCGGCTGTAAATTCTTCAAAGGAAATACTGTCGCTGTCATCAGTATCAAAGAGGCACAAAGCCATATTTGGTGTCATTGAATCTTCCATATCGACCATTGTTACATCAAAAATTTGCAAACCATCAACGGTTTCTGTAGAAGGTGTAAAAACGCCCGTACATTCAGTGAATGTGAAGACTTCTAGCATTCCCATCATATCCATGTCATCACCGTTATTTTGTGTCTCTTCCGCCATCGAAGCAATAACTTCAGTGTGCGAGTTCGATGTAGTCATAGAGTAGGAGTCCAACCCTAGCTGAGAAATCATGGCGAATTGCATTTTCTCATCGTCAGTTGCATCTGAAGGAAGTGATCCAGTTACGTCGTATCCGGTTGTTACATACATTGTTGTGTCGATGTGCGTGATTGTTTTAACCATCTTGTATCCGACGCCATCAGTACTCATTCCCGTGATGCTGGAGGTGTAGTAACCTGCTGGAGACCAAGCTTCGGTCATTTCCATTGTAATGACTGCATCTGAGGTTTCATCAGGATCCACTAGGCCTGATTCTGCCAGCATACTGGAATCCATTTCATACATCATCGTAATTCCAAAAGATTCTCCTTCATCTACGGTCATGAAGTCGTTGATCTTCTCAAATGCAATTTCATCATTGATCTCGATTTTCATCGTTTCTCCGTCTTCAGAGTCGAGGAGATCAGTACAACCTGCAAGCAGGAGGGTGGCTACGAGAAACATTACTAACGATTTCTTCATGTTCCCGCCTAGACACCGTCACATTATAAACTACTCACCAGCAAGAAAAGTCTGGTTTTAAGACGCAATTTCATCAATGACAAGCGTTTGGGGTAAACATGGTCGCATCTTCAGTGGAAGAAGAACTCGAGCAACTCGCAGCACTTGTCGCAGAGGCTGAAGCACTCGGAATTGATCCATGGCCAGAACGAAAACCACCTCGGCCTTGGGCGAAATACGCTCTTGCTTCTTTCATGATTATCATGATGCTTTCATGGGTTTCAAAGGGATTGTATCGATTCGCTGTAATTTGATTCATGGTCCACCGTTGATTTCAAGAAGGGCATCAAAGTGGGCGAATCATAGTCCCTTAGTGTAGCGGTCCATCATGGAGGATTCTGGTTCCTCCGACCCCGGTTCAAATCCGGGAGGGACTACCATCATTCTTCTTCATCTGGTTTTACAAGCGAGAATGATGTAATCATGGACATTGGGTCACCCGTTGTCAATTCACCAGAGTATTCCTTGACTTGCCCGTATGTAACAACACGAAGTCTGAATTGGCAGGTTTTCTTTGTTCTTCGCTTTCGATGATGGCGGTAGAAATGGACTCCAATCTTGTATTCGCCATCAGGTGCAAAATCTGTCCAGACAACGTTTTCAATCGGTTTCTTGGATTTAGGGCGGACGTTCATGTCAACGTCAAGTTCTCCACCGCAAGCACTCTTACGGTTGTTGAAGTAGATTCGTTCTCCAGAAGGGCAAAAAACGTGCATGTCGAGATCATTGTAGTCGTCCCAAGCTAAGCTGATTTGAACAACACCAGACTTTCCACCTTCTCGGGCAAGACGTTCCATGAGTTCCAAATCGTCTTCTTGACTGACTCGTACTGAGATACCAGTGCCAACTTCTTCTTCTGCAACGAGGTCTGCATGGGCATTGAGGTTATCTTCATTCTCAGAGATCCAAGTGGTTCGGTCTTCCTCATCTTGGTCTTCTTCTTCATCTTCTGTGTCAACAGCATCTCGTTCTGGGATGAAAATTTCATCCATCACAAGTTGCAAGTCAGTAAATTGTTCAACTCGACGTTGTTGTCGATTCTCATATGCTTCACGAGCTTGGTCACTAAGTTGATCGATTTGTAGAGAACGTGAAACGACGTGTCTTCGGTCATGTCTTGCTCCTTTTCGAGAAGCACGCATGCTTGAAAGTGGCGCTCGGCTGGCATTGTGAAGTTTATTCCTCTTTCTCAGTTCACGCTTCTTTTTCATCCTGTTTAATGCGAATAATACAGCGAAAAAAGAAGCAGCGCCTCCAACGATGATTATGAGAAGTATCGTCTGGTCCACAGTTTCACTTCCATGTACTCCTTCATAGGAGATTCGTTTGATTGTTCATTGGCCCAAGAATTCTAAATTCATTTGTTTGAGCATCTCTTCTGATGGGCGGAGATCCGATTCATCCACATCGAGCAGAGGAGTGGATACAAGCCCTAAGTCCTCAGCAAGTGATGGTTTACTCGAGTCGAAATAAAGCAATCCAGTAACGTGCTTCTTTTCTGTCTCGGCTTGATGCAAAGCGGTTAATGCAGCCATGGAATCAGCTGGGTCATGTGAATCTGAAATCGTTTCCAAACGAATAGTGGAACCATCATGAAGTGTAATATCGGTGAAGTGTCCTTCTGGTACTTCAACTTCCGTCATAGGTTCGAAGTGAGGGATGTAATCTGCCATGTGAAGTGTTACCTCGTTATCCTTGACGTATCCATAGGAGCGCATTGATTCATCGTTGTTATTGAACGTAACACACGGTGAGATGACATCGATTAATGCAAATCCTTTGTGAGACATTGCGGCCTTAATCAGAGATGTCAATTGCTTCTTTGATCCAGAGAATGAGCGTGCCACAAAGGTACATCCAAGATTGATTGCAAGAGCGCACAAATCGATGGGTTGTGTTTCATTTGCCTTTCCTTTCTTCTTTTTTGAACCGATATCTGCTGTCGCTGAGTATTGCCCCTTTGTCAAGCCATAGACTCCGTTATTTTCGATGATATAGACCATGTCCATGTTTCGTCGGATGGCGTGAATTAACTGCCCAATACCGATTGAAGCAGAATCCCCATCTCCAGATACTCCAAGATAGAGAAGATCTTTGTTGATCGCATATGCTCCAGTGGTTACTGATGGCATTCTTCCGTGAACGGTGTTGAAACCGTGAGATTGTCCAAGATAGTATGCAGGTGTCTTTGAAGAACATCCAATTCCAGACATCTTAGCGATACGATGAGGTTCAAGTCCGTTTTCCCAAGCAGCATTAATAATCACGTTTGAGATTTGGTCGTGACCACAACCAGGACACAGAGAGGATGGGCCTCCCTTGTAATTATCTTTAGGCTCATTGATAACGTTCAATTTAATTGCTCGTGCAGGTTTGTCTCTCATTGGCTCGCCTCCTTGATGGTTTCAAGAATTAAATCGGCATAGATACGGGCACGTGGAGGCATACCGTCAGAGTAAGCGACGGAATGAACCTGGCCAACGATATCATTTGGCAACTCTCTGCGAAGAATCCCCCAGAGTTGTCCATCTCTGTTGATTTCAAGAACAATTGTGGTCTTGTGCCTACGGATGAAGGATTCGACTTCACTGTGAATCGGAAGAGATCGAACACGACATTGACTTACCTTTATGCCAGTTGCTTCAAGCATGTCATCAATCTCTTGGATTGTATTTTCCATGCTGCCGAAGTAAATAACTCCAATTTCGCCTTCCACTTCTTCACGTAGAATTGGAGCAGGTAGTTCATCACGTGATCCGTTGATTTTATCCTTCAATCGGGTCATGAGGTTGAAATAATCATCAGGCTTTTCGGAGTAAACTCCGTCTGGATTGTGACCAGTTCCTCTGTAGAGGATCGGAGCCATTCCGCTTCCAGGAAGGGTTCTGTAAGGAATGCCATCTCCATCGAGGTCACGATATCGGCCAAAGTTTTCCATTGCTTCAAAGACATCTTTTTCTCTGATTGTCTTGCCCCTGTCCATTGGAGTATCGGGGTACGTGAAACCTTCACAAGCCCATCTGTTCATACCAAGGTCAAGGTCAGAAAGGCCGAACACAGGAGTCTGGTATCGTTCTGAAATATCGAATGCTCTCCAACCGAATTCAAAACACTCTTCGACAGTTCCTGGCATGATCACAATGTGTTGTGTATCCCCGTGGCTGCCTTCGTAAAGCATGGCTAAATCTGATTGTTGAGTTCGAGTAGGGAGTCCTGTCGAAGGTCCTACTCTGTTTACATCCCAAAACACACATGGGACTTCTGCAAAATAAGCCAACCCAATGAATTCTTGCATTAGAGAGATTCCAGGTCCAGAGGTTGCTGTCATCCCTCGACCACCTGCCCATCCAGCTCCAATGATCATTCCTGCTGCTGCGAGTTCATCTTCTGCCTGAATCACTGCACAATTCGCCTCTCCATCATCGTTAGTTCTTAGTCGCGGAATCCACCCTATGATGCCTTCAGCAACGCTGGATGAAGGTGTAATTGGGTACCAAGCTAAGAGTTGAACGCCGCCGAATATACAACCAAGTGCAACTGCTTCATTTCCTTCGAAGAAGAACCGATCTTGCTCTATTTCTCGTTGCTCGACAATGTACGGGTCTTCCTTTGTGAAGTTCTCCTTGGCGTGATTTCGCCCAAGTTCAAGGGCTGTTTTATTGAGTTCGATTGCTGATTCTTTTCCTTTGAATTGTCCAGCAACAGCCTTGTGCAGAGCGTCATCTGTAATTCCTAGAATCTCAGCGAGCACGCCTACATAGACGATGTTTGTTACAAGTTTGGCCAATTTCGGGCTGAGACTTCGAGCGAGTTTTGTCATTGGTACTGGGTACGAAAAGACATCTGTTCGCTCCATTGGCATCTTGGAATCTGTGTTCCAGATAACAACTGAACCTGGCTCGAGTGAAGCGAGGTCTTCATCCCATGTTGCTTTGTTAACGAGAACTTGGATGTGAGTGCGGTCACCTGGTGCTTGGTAGCCCTGTTCTGACAAGCGAACGATGTACCATGTTGGAAGCCCTGAAATGTTTGAAGGAAAAAGATTCTTTCCAGATACTGGGACTCCCATATCAAAGAGCGATTGAAGAAGAATCAAGTTGGCAGATTGAGAGCCAGTACCGTTTGCTGTTGCTATGTTGATGGTGAAGTCGTTTACGATGGTATCCATCTCTTGTATCTCCCCAAGGGTATGCGTCTTGAGCCGACGCCCCCCTCTTATTCTGTCCCCATCGCTTTCATCACTTCAACATGTTGCCGTGTTAACCTCAAGAATGTCTAGCCGTGAAGGTCAAAACAAGGAATCGTTTCGGCTGTCCTATGGCGGACGAAGCATTAGCGGAAGCATGGGAAAAAGCAGCCAAAGAAATCACCAAGGGAAAAAACGAGGGAGCATTGCAAACTCTTCGCCTCGCAGACCCGCAAGCAAGCGATGCTATGACAGGAAGACTCGTTGGAGAGGCGGTCTGGAACATCGCAAAAAACAATGATTCAAGATCTGATTATCGAAAAGCAGCTATGTTCCTGCGCGAAGCCTACAAGAAAAATCCAAAGGACAAGAAAACGAGTGCACTTTACAACAAACTTCGCAATGAAATGCAAGATAAGAGAATAAGTGAAACAGTGATTCCTAAATTATTCAACAACGGAGGGCCAACAATGGCTGGTATCGTCGCTCTCTTAGGGGGTTTTATTCTTGTTCTCGCAGTCATCATGGTTGCAAATACTGAATCGACGACAACAGATACCATCGAACTCAATCTATCATGGTCCGAAGGTGGAGTTGACAAACAAGGAGTTGTTGTTTTAGAATTATATCCTGACGATGCCCCTGCCCATGCTGAGAACTTCAAACAACTTGTTAATCAAGGCAAATACGATGGGACAAAGTTCCACAGAGTGATCGATGACTTCATGATCCAAGGCGGAGATTTCACAAGCGGTAATGGTCAAGGAGGCCATGCTGTAATTTGGGATGGATACTGTAACGGGCAACCGATGGAAAATTCCGCTGATTGCCCAGCGGACCAGTGGACCATTGGCGATGAGGCAGATAACGGTTTTATCCACACTCCATGTTCAATTTCGATGGCGAAGACAAGCGCCCCTCACACTGGAGGTAGCCAATTCTTCCTCATTCCTAGTGATAGCACTCCGAATTGGCTCGATGGTGTCCACACCGTATTCGGTAACATTACCTCAGGGTGCGACCACGTAACGGCAATCAGCCAGGTGGCTACGGGTCAAAACGACAAACCTGTAAGTGATGTTGTAATCGAATCTGCCGTATTCATCGGAAGCGAAGAAGTCGACCCATGGTACAAATTCTGGTGATGCATCCAAACCAGCAAACAGTTCGCTTGATTAGGGTGGCGCTATTCCCTTGAATCATGAGCGCTTCAGACCCCTTCAATGCAAAGCGTGAACTTGACATTGGTGGCGCATATTTTGCACTACAAGCCCTTGATGATTCAGGCATAACAACAACGCATCTCCCTTACTCAATGCGGGTATTGTTAGAAGGAGCTCTTCGAAATTGCGACGGTTTTCTCATTCGTGAAGAAGATGTGAAAACGATTGCGGGTTGGCAAGCGAACAGCGTACGTGGAGAAATTCCATTTCGACCTTCTCGAGTTATCCTTCAAGATTTCACAGGCGTTCCTGCTGTCGTTGATCTTGCAGCACTCCGTGATGCAATGGTGCAAATGGGAGGGGATCCAGAAAAAGTCAACCCTCAAGTCCCAGTAGATTTGGTCATTGACCATTCGGTTCAAGTCGACGTTTCAGGTTCTCATTCCAATGCTTTAGGCCTTAATTTGGATATTGAATACCATCGAAACATGGAACGTTACACGTTCCTTAAGTGGGGCCAACAATCACTCGATAATTTCCAAGCAGTACCTCCTTCAAGAGGAATTGTCCATCAAGTCAATCTCGAATTCCTCGCCAGCGTCGCTCGACAAGAGGACAATGTTTGGCTTGCTGACACTCTTGTTGGAACCGATTCGCACACGACGATGGTCAATGGGCTGGGTGTCCTTGGCTGGGGTGTTGGTGGAATCGAAGCATAACCGCTTCTGCTTCGATT
>CAXDRT010000071.1:0-8373 GCA_963991835.1 uncultured euryarchaeote | reverse complement strand
AGCATTACGCAGAGGATCTTGAGTCCACCCCCTTTGACCGCTCGGGAACCCCGGCACGTATGCTTCCCTCGATGGTCTTCTTCTTGACTATTCCTCTTCACCGATATCCATCAAATCAAACGGGCGGGGCGGTGGTTTGATGGCATCATAATCGAGTTCAAATTCATCATGTAAGTCTTTGATACGTTGCTTGCGCATGAGGTACGTTGCAACAACGGCACCTGCGGCAAGAATGAACAAGAGAATGTTCAATCCGAGTTCTGATGCAGAAGATTTCTGATCGACAGAATCACCACTAACATCAGCCATAGGAACTGGGATGAGTACGCTATTGTTATCCATCTTCAAAGTCATTCCAAGACGTCCTGTCGTCCAAGCTTCGATTTCCCACGTTATGCTCTCCCGCTCTCCTGCTTCGAGATTGAATGTGATTTCACGCAGTTTGATTCCATCACCGTCTTGCAGAATGAATGAGGTTGAACCGTTGAGATAGCCAATGTTCTCAACGGTCAAAACGATATCGATTATTTCACCCACTGATGGTCTGTAAGGGGTTGCTTCAATCGAGACTGGAACGGGCTCAAACGCCATCCAAACGACATAGACTTCGAGTGGGCTGAACTCGGTCGCTTCACCAACCATGACATTGCCTGAACGATCTTGATGAGAGAACCAAACGCTGAGTCGATCGCTCTTCTCGAACAAAACGCCTGTTTGCTCAACATCAAGAGTGGTTTGAAACGTCGTTATTTCTCCAGATGTCCCTGTCCAATTCAGAGATACCTCTCCAATCGATCCTTCAACGACCTTTCCAGCGCGTACATAGCACCAGTGAATCATAGCACCACTCTCAGATACACCGAAATCGTCACGAATATGAATCGTGACTGGGATGTCGTTTAGATCATTCGAATCCAAGTCATTGAACATTCCAGGTTCAAGTGTAACGGTTGGTGATTGCTCATCGATTTGCAGTTGAATATTGAGTGGTGATGAGAAATTAAAGACGCTGCCAGTAAGACCAATGTTGAGGGTTGCCACACCGTTTGGGATGGTCACCCAATTGAGGACGAGGCGATGGCTGCCTAAGCCTGATGTATCAATTGTTGATTCGGTTGAGAAGGATGTGTCCGCATTATGAAACACGGCCCATGTAATTCGACTATCGAATGGAATGTGGAGTGCAGGTTGTAATGTATCTTCATGAACGACGATGACATCAATATCGGCAAAATCATCCAGATGCATTGTCAATGTGTTGTTTTCATACACTCCAAATGGAGCGACTCGGTCCGAAACATCATCAACAACAAGGGACAAGCGAGTATGGGTTGTCCAACTTAAATCAGCAAGATAAGAGGCGCCTAGACCAACATCTTGGTTCTCATCCAATACGACGATTGAAGGCGTATATTGTTGGTCAATCATATCATTCATTGAATCCCACCGCATTCGGAATGAGGCTGTTAGAGTCCACCTGGAACTGATTGGATCTTTCTCTGCAGTAACTGTTGGAGGAGCAACGAAACAAGTGACGTCACCCGTTGTTGTGTTGAATCGTGGAGCGTATTCAATCCAACATTCATCTTGTTGAGAATTCAAGAGGCCAAGTGTAATTGAGTCAAGACTGGAAAGTCCATTTCCGTCGATGAGATCAAACGAGACATGATGGGTTTGGCCAGGGAATAAATGTCCATCAATGGTATCGATTTCAAGAGATTCCCAATCCAAGAGTGTTGGTTGCCATGGTTGAACATAAATGGTTGCTGCATCAGTTTCTTCACCATATGTTCCACCGCCTTGTAATGGGTTTCCAGCTAAATCATAGCCCAATACAAACACGCTTAGTCGGCCTTCAACATAGCCAGGCGGAAGCACATCGTTGGTCTGGAGAAGTGGTAAATCGACTTCTGCTTCAAGTACACCTCGATTGATGTTTGCTGTGAAGGATTGATATTCGTTTTCTTCCATCAGTCCATTTCCATTTACATCGTCTCTGTCTTCTGACCATGTATGAATTGTAAGAGGCGTCTCTAAGCCATCTCCATCTTGAATCAATAATCGAAGAGGGATTGGCCTATCTGGCATCCAAATATGCCCATCAGCAGGCTGTAACCCACTTTGATCAAAGATTTGAACTGAGATCAGATCGGGTGGCGTTTCATCATACAGGATCTCAAACGACGTTGATTCAGCAGTCCGATCGAATGCTGTATTGACTTGATTGCCTTCGGGACCACATCTTGTGATGATGGTGCGTACCTCTAACAGCGTACCACTGACGAGTTCTTCTGCATCAGGAATGATTATTGAAATAGAGAAACGACCGAATTGGTCGACTTCAGAGACATTGCTAAGAGCCCAAACAATGGGTTCTCCTGACCATTCATCCACTCCACCACTGATGTTTTTTGGAGGGATTGCACGTACTTCAATCGCAACTTGTGCTTCACCGAGGCCCACCCATCTCTCAGCAACACCTTCGAAACGAACACGCCCTGTTACCGTCATCTCCGTATCTGGATTGACATGCAATGGCCAAAGAGGTTGGGTCCAATCATGCAGGGCTCGTCCTTCATCATCGTAGGCACGGACGTCGAACGCTTCGAGATCGTTCTCAACATCGTTGTACGCTGTATTTTCTGCCCAAACAGCAGGACCTGTTTTCAATCCAGTCTCATCGATTGCAAAGGTCATCCAATGCACATCATCGATGTCATCGTTTAACCACGTGCTTTCAAAGACCCACGTCACTGTACATTCACTTTGGGTGCATGAAGCGGTTGAAGATGGATGAAGGAAGGCGATACCAGCACCAGATGTCTGAATGAAACGCGGTGTTGTGTCCAATCGATCCAGTTCCGCTGTAATACGAACATCACCAAGAGACGTTGATGGTCCCATTGAGATGTTGATTCGTTCCAATGCAGGTGCATCGATTTGTAATCCAGTTGGATTGGTTCGTAGGTGATGTGTTGTTACCTCTCGTAATGTCCCAGGTAACCACCGCGAGGCAGGGGCGTCAAGAACCGTATCGATGAGGACTGGTTCGCTAAAGATTGTGAAATTAAAACGGACACCGCCGCTTCCCGTTTCAATTGAAATCGGAATATCAGACATGGAATGTGAAGTATTCGTACTCGAGGCATTCAATGCTGAATTGAGAAGCGATTCATTGTATGCTACGCCCTCAAGGGCAGAATAAGCAGAGGCTGAACGCAATGAATACGCTGATAATTGAGCATCTTGATCCGTATGCAAGAACATGGAGATGCGTCCCCAATCAGTCCAGCTGGAAGTTGGTTCGGTTGTAACAGGAGTTGAAGCTGGGTGCGTTGTGGTAAAGGCCAGACCAGGATCTTTAATGTGAACATATTGAGTTGAATTGGCAGGTACAGTTGCAATAACAAAATACGTCTGGTATCCCCAATTATTGAAATAACTCAATGAGACATTTGTAGGATGTTCGCTTGTTTGAATTTTCAAATTAAATTGATCCAAATAGAGGAGTTTCTTTTGTGCGGGGTTATCAGCCACACTTGTAAACCTTGGAACATGTCCGTGATATCCTAAATCGTAAACAACTGATGCTTCTGATTCCCATTCAATGCTTCCATGTTCATCAGCATATTTGATGAATGAACCGTTTTCGACCGAGTGGAATTTTGTACGTTCACTAAGCCCAGTATCATTACCAGTCGGCGGATAAGGGTATCCATCAAGTGAATTGTTTCCAATCCTAACCTTTAGATCATCAATTCCCGTCTTACAAATTGGTTCAACACTTATGTCGAACAACCGATCGTTGGTAACAAAGTACAAACTAAAATTCAACTCATTCATTCGCATTGTTTCAGCATACGGGCTGAGTCTCGAATAATGGTAACTCGTCGTTGGAATGGGTTGTGAAGAGTAAGATGTTGATTCTAAAGCATAATTAAATGGCGCTAAGTATGGGAATGCAGTTTGATAAGTCAGGTTATTTCCTCGTTGAATTATCTCTACCTCATCCCAGTAACAATGTGGGAAGAGGGAATCATACACGAGTCCTTGTGTGGACGGTTGGATATAACCCGTTGAATCAACTGTGAGTTTTGTGGGGTACATCGGATGTGTTTGTATCCGGTAGGCTCCAAACGTATGCTTGAGACCAAGCCCTACTCGTTCAAGCGTTGGCGTTACCAGATCGTCTGTGGTTGACATGTGAACGACAATACGAACTGAAGTATACTCTTCGGGATCGAGGAGGATTTGCTTGGGTGCTATTATTCGTTCGTATTGTGGAATAATATCGCCATTCATATCCATAAGGCTGAATCGCAGTGTCGTGTTTTGAGGCTGAATCGCACTTACATCGAGAATACCATAGCCGTAGACTGGACTGGGCGTGAACGGTTCAGAAACCCATTCTCCTTCGTTTTCGAATAATGAAATTTCAATTCCAGCATCATCGATGTACCAACCATCTCGTTCAACAAATTGATCTGAAAAGAACGAGAAGCGAAGACGTACTGATTCCCCAGACAGATTGGTAATATCTGCTGTTTTCAGTTCAAAACCACGTACAACGCCGTGGCAACCACCTGTTACCCGTGAACCATCGAGAAGGCCTTCTCCATAAAATGGTGAATTCGTGTTTACTGTTGAGATTCGATCATGGAAGCCACCAGGGTCTGCTGGCAAGTACCACCATGTCAGACCACCATCGGTTGAAAGGGAGACTGCTCCTCCATCCCATGCAGCTTCTGTGCATATCCAATGACGGAAGGCAAGTTGTGATGTTGCATTTACTGGTAATCGATACTCTGGTGAGATGAGGTGCGCATACGAGTTTGCTCGATACTGGCCATCAAGTTTGATTCCGACTCCGTTTTGGCCTGAATGCCATCCGTTTGGACCATTTCCAGAAGAGGTGTTCACTGCTCCAAGTGTCCATCCTTCTCCTCGAATATTCTCAATGGCCCATCCGGCAGGAGCATCGTGAGGATTCTCAAATGAATCAAAAGCAGATACTGGACCGTTGACGCCCATTGAAGAAACCCATTGCCATTGATTCGGAGCACTTACATTGTCAAGCCATCCATCGGATGAACCATTGGCGTAATTTGGAATATTCGTGAAATTGTTCAATACGCGCTTGATTGGATTTGCGGTATTTGCACCAGAATGGAGAGTGACATCATCGATCATGATTCCTTCCCAACCAGAAGCGGGAGCGGAACCGCCGTGATTGACAATCGCATCTGTTTGAACATTAAATTTCAATAATCCATGTGAAGCATTGCTGTGATTTGAGACACTATTTGGAACTGGATAGAACATCGGAAGCCATCCAAACGACTCGTCGACATAGAATTGTCCTTGATAGGCCACACCGTTACCAGGTAAGCCTGGAAGAGGTGTAAGAAGAATCCATGAAGTTCCATTATCGAGTGAATACCAGATGGTCATGCCATCATTTGCACCACCCTCAATATCCCAATTTGTTCGGATTTCAAGCTCAATTGGAGAAACAAGTCCAGTGAAATCAACGGGCATAAGGAGCGTTCCATCTGCATTTGGAGCATAGTCGCCACTCAAGTTTCCATGGAACCAAGAGCCAGGTTCGTTCCCTTGATTGTACCAAGTGAGGTTATCGATGAACCAGCCTCCGCGTTGAGAAAGATCATCGCTCATATCAGCACACATCCTGAATCGCATGGATTGAGAGGAAGTGATATTCACAAGGTTGTCTAATTGGAAACGTTCTGAATCCCATTGAAGTGAAGAACCGCTCCAAACAGATGAATAGGATTGGACTGAATCAGGATGAGATGGGGTTACGGAGGTGTTGTAACCGTTTTCTGGAATCAGTTGATTCCATGCTTCAACATCATCAAAGGTATACTCGACCCATAGTGCATCAGTTGAAGAGACTGAACGCCAGTGATCAAAGGAAAGTGAAAGATTTCGAACCACTTGAGGCGTCGAATACCGTGGAGAGAGAATACATGAACTCATATTGGCTGAAAGACCGAGATCGGAACCAAAAGCAAGAGCATGAATGCCGTTACTTGCATTGGTTGGCTGTTGTTGGCTCTGAAGTGTTGTCGCATTGACTACAGACCAATCATAGCCATCTGGGCCCATTACAAGCCAACCCGTTGGAACCTTTGTCGTCGATTCAAAATCAGTTAACGAACCCAATGATGTATCGGTCGAAAGCGAGAGTTTTCCTCCGTGAGCAAGTGAAGAAGTGTTGTCATAGGTTCCATTTGACCAAGTCCTTCCATATCCTGTACCGTAATAGGATCCACCCTCGACAACAGTATCCCACACTGTGGAAACTTGTAACGTACCTCCTGTAATCGTATGGTTTTCAGGGACTTGGACTATGGATGAAATATTTGCTAGAATCGAATTATTACCCGCTGTTGGCGTTATGGTAATCTCACCAGATGATGTTGATGTCGACGCACCTTTTACAAGAGTTGAAGGCCCAACCAGTATCATCAGTGCTACGAGAAGCACTGCCTTGTACTTGATTTTGGGTCCTTTCATTGAACTCACCTTGCTACGCAAGGTGAGCCATTTGGTATGAAGCCTCGTCTGTTCTGTTTAAGACCGCGCAAGAGAGTTCAAAGACTCTAAGACTAAGGCTTGGATGATGTCGAGCGAGAGCATGCTTACGGACCTTCAGGCTCGTGAGATTCAGGAGCAGTTGTTCGCCACCTATCGGCAACAAACCAACCGTCAGGTCCCTGTTCATCTACCCAGGAAAGACTTCTGGGAAATGGTCAAGCGATTACTGACAACCCTCGATGTCCAGATTCACAATATGATTCGCCAACATGGTGCTGACTTGAGAGTACAAAATGAACAGAAGCGACAAGCAAATGTTCGGCATATCGCTTCAGAATTAGCTCGCCGAAGATTGGTTGCAATGATGCAACATGCTGCCTCACAATCGCTTCGTATGGCAACAAGTGTAACCGATAATGCAACTGCTTTACCGCCATTGGATTGGCAAAAAACAGATGGTGCTGAGCGGCAGTTGTATACTGCAATTCAAACAGAGATGGATCGGTTCAAGAAGACCATTGGATGGCAAGAGATGCAAGATGGACTTCGTGGAGAAATGGATTTTGCAGCGCCCACTCATAAACTAGGGACAATGCAATTAGGTGACTTCACTGAAAAACCAATTACGGATCAACCTCCCCCAGATCTGGTCTTTGAAGATGAAAGGCCAGAACCTGTGGACACAATCGATATCGATGAAGAAGATCGTATCGCTGCTTTGGAATGGGATTCTATGGAACCCGTACCAATACCTGAGCAAACTGATGAGGTTTCAGAACCTCAAGCACCGCTTCCCCAGGCGCCATCGAGCGAGGGTAGGCATGGTGCTGCCATGGAACTCGCCCCATCAGCAACATCGGCAATTACTGATGATTGGATGGACGAGACTCCGAAGGAAGAAGAGAAAGCAACTGAAACGACTCCTCTTATTCGAATACGAATCCTTACTTCATTCGATGAAGCAATAGCAACAGCAGACGGATCTGAATTAATGTTGCAAGCTGGAGACGTTCACAACTTGGAGACAGGTATGGCTCAGTGGCTCATTGATTCAGGTGCTGCAGAAGCTGCACCATTGTGAACAAAGCATCGAGTAGAATCAAATAGCAAAGCCTGTTTAGAACAGGTCAACGCTTACAGAGAGACGTTTCAACTTCAGTTTACAGTTCTCATCGATAACTCGATGGTGACTGAATCAGGAATGTCGATCTTTGCGACTTGTCGCAGAGAGGTTTCATCCTTACCGGAATTGATGTGCATTTCCAACAATCGCTTGTGAACTCGAAGTTCCCAATGGTCGTAGGTTTCGCTTCCTTCACCATCAGGTGCACGTCGGACAGGAACGACCAGACGGCGAGTTGGTAGAGGAATTGGACCTCGAAGTTTGGTATCACTTTGTTCGCAGATTGCACGAATGTGGCTTGCTACACGATCAATATCGGAATGGTTGTTTCCGGTAAGTTTGATGACGGTAACGGCTGCCATGATTCATACCTCCTGTTCAAGCTTCATTGAGTATTGGAACTCACTTCTTCTCAATCTTGAGACAAACACCAGCAGCGACAGTCTTACCCATGTCACGAATAGCGAATCGAGACAATTCAGGGAAGGTGTCCATTTGCTCAATAGCAAAAGGCTTGGTTGGTTGGAAACGGATCAAACATGCATCGCCGTTCTTGAGGAACGATGGGTTAGCTTCCTTACCAGCCTTGTTGGTCTTTTCAAGAAGTTCTTGGAACTTGATTGCAACTTGAGCGGTGTGTGCGTGGAATACAGGTGTGTAACCAACGGATACTGCCTTTGGAATGTCCA
>CAXDRT010000070.1:0-8504 GCA_963991835.1 uncultured euryarchaeote | reverse complement strand
TCATCACTATGCGCTTTGGGTGAACATCGTGCTTTATGCAGACCGTGACGCGACGTAGAGCGGTATGGGGCTTGCTGGTCGTAACCATCGTATGGGGAGCGACGTTCATCTGGATGAAACAAGCCATGAACGCATTGCAAAGTGAAATCGATTTCTATGGCCAGACAGCAGTCGTGTCAGTTCTTGTCGGTGGACGTTTTCTGATAGCAGCAGTTGCGCTCTTTATCGGATCTTCAAAAGCAAGAGCTGCACTTAGAGAAAAAGAATTGTGGAGCGGGGGCACAGTTCTCGGTCTTATTCTTCTCGTTGGTTTCACGACTCAGATGGTTGGCATCGATACGATTTCACCATCAACATCTGCCTTCTTAACTTCCCTTTATGTGGTGTTTACAGCGATGATTTCAACCAAAATGACAGGCCAACCCGTAACTCGGATGATGATTGCTGGCGTCCTTCTAGCGACATTCGGTGCAGGCTTTATCGAGGGACCTCCTCACTTATCATGGGGCAAAGGAGAGATACTAACAGTCATCTGCGCATTCTTTTTCGCGCTTCATATCATTTTCACTCAATCGATTACACAACGAATGGATCCTTTGGGCGTTACCATCACTTCTTTCCTTGTTGTCAGCATTGGAAGTCTTGCGATTTCATTACTTATGGGTGGAGAAGACACGTTAAAACTCTGGGAATTAACGCTCCAGCAAGATGTTCTAGTCCCGCTCCTTTGCTTAGGGCTCCTCGGCTCCCTCTTTGCCCTCTTATTGCTCAATTTACTGCAACGCCACCTTCATCCTGTTCAGGCTGCAATTATCTACGGTCTTGAACCCGTTTGGGCTACAATGTTTGCACTTGGCCTAGGCCTAACGGATTGGACCGGTTGGATTGCTGTGGGAGGATCTGCTCTTCTTTTGGGTAATGTCCTTGTCGAATTGCGACAATCTGCTCCGAAAGAGGAAGAATAATCCATCAAAATCTTCCACATCGTTGAAGGGCTGAAGGGAACTCGAATGATTTGGGCTGAAACATGGGCGACAACCAACATCACCAAGACGGAACAAAAAACGTGCACGCAGGAACGAATCACGTCGGCGAATCAGTCAACACCCCAATTTTCCTTTCTTCGACATACAAACTGACAGAAGAGCGCTATGCAGGGTGGGCAGCAGGAGCTCAACACACGCTTCTTTACTCGCGTATATCCTCCGTCAACTCCGACGCAGTTGCTCAAAAAATCTGTGCAATGGAAGGTGGAGAAGATGCTGAAACCTTTGCAAGCGGTATGGCTGCAATCTCCTCGACATTGATGATGCTTTTGAGCCAAGGTGACCACATGGTGGCATCCCCGGATGTTTACGGTGGAACCTACGGGCTGATTACAGAAGAACTCCCTCGTTTTGGTATTGAAACAACCATGGCTGATATGACCGATCCAGCATCGTATGAGGCAGCAATTCAACCGAACACAAAGATTCTGTACATCGAGACAATTACAAATCCTAATCTCAAGGTCTGTGATATTCCAGCAATGGTTGAAATTGCAAAGCGACACAATTTGATTGTCATAATCGACAACACCTTCGCATCACCATGGGCCTGTAAACCACTATCGATGGGCGTAGATCTTGTTATTCATTCTACCACAAAATATCTTGGGGGTCATTCTGATTTAATCGGGGGCGCAGTTGTTGGTTCGAAGGAACTCATTGCGAAAATTTTCATGGGAAGAGTTCACTTTGGAGGGTCTCCTGATCCACACAACTGCTACCTTCTCGAACGTGGAATGCGTACACTTCACGCGCGAATGCCTCTACTCACTTCGAATGCAGCAACACTTGCACAACGACTTGACAACCATCCAAAGGTTGTGCGCGTTCAACACGTTTCATTGCCATCTCACTCAGAGTATGAAGTCGCTCAGAGAGTTGTACCAAAGGGCTGTGGAATGCTTGGAATTGTTGTTGATGGCGGCGATGAAGGCGCTATGGCTTTCATGGCAAAACTGGAACTCTTCTATGAAGCAACATCTTTGGGAGGAGTTGAATCCCTCATTGAAGTGCCAGCAACATCAAGCCACATGGCTGTCCCAGTAGACGTTCGAATAGCAGCTGGAATTGAACCTGGTTATGTTCGTATTAGCGTTGGAATCGAAGATGTTGAAGATCTTTGGAACGATTTGAACCAAGCCCTCTCACAGTGAAGGCAAAGGCTCTTGTTGTCCAGTGGCAGTATGCAGATTGTTCAACGCATCGAGAAATTCTGTTTGATCAGCATCTTGAGAATCGAGAAGGTTCTTTCCTGCATTGAGCAAAACCTTCGTAGCCGCCATCCATGCTCCGCCACGATCCCTTGCAAGGGATTCAAAGTGCCAATCTTGGCCTGTTGAACGCCCTGCAGCACACAACCAAGACCATCCTGCAGCAGATTCATCGATGCCATCATGACGTGATGTTGCGATACGTTCAGCAATTCCAGGGCCCTCCAACAGTCCTGTCAATATTAAGTCGTGAATCGAACCAGTTGGACCAGGTATCTGTTCTTTGGAGAATGGGAATTTCGCTTTCTTCTGAGCTTTCTCTCGCGCAGTTCCAAGGCTCTTGAGGAAATTTTTGAGTGGTTTTGGTTTCTTCAGTTGTTGCTTCCAGATAATTTCAGCTTCATCCCCTTGAATGCCTATGTGATCGAGACCTGCGAGCCCATTTTCTTCCCACAAAGCATTCACGGCATCACTTAGACTTGCACCTTCCATAACCTCGATGATATTCCCTTCACGCTCGCGGAGTCCACCGCGTGAATCAATTCGGATTCCTTCATTTGATTCTTGCATAGCATGAAGAAACACACCCGCAGCCAATGCTTTTTCATCATCAGCACCAGCCATTCCAGATAAGGCTGTCAGAATTTCTTCAATTGAAGAGCCTTCACACCAAGATGAACCCAAAAGCAATCCTGAATCGAGTGAATCAAGGACTGCACGTTGGCAGGCCATACTCAAACTTCCTTCAGGAACAGTGAGGCCATGCCAGCCAGAAACAATCTTCCCCAAACCTTCAAGCGCGCTGTTAGGGAGTTCGTTGTCAGGATTCCATCCCATAGGTATCCACATGGCATCAATATCAACAACCGATGTCAGCAGTGGAGGGAGCATAGAAAGGGCGAGATGATGGACGAAAGCACTCTCTTTCTCGCCTGTTGCTCGTAATGATTGGAGATCGATACCAACAATTGGTCCATGGTTGAATGTAAGGCGAACCCATCCTTCATTGGATGGAATGCTGTTTAGGACATCATGAGGATTAATGTCTCCCGTAACGAAGACATCGACGCCTTCGACGAGTTCGTGCTTAAAATCAAATCGAGAACGTTCGAGAACATCCTCAAGCCATCCAGAAGGAGGGGTTGGATTTGGCCCAGTGCAGACGAAACCACCTTCCCAGGAGAAGAAGTACATTCCTTTACGAGCATGATCTTCCCAAGGGAGAAGGCGAAGTGTTAGGTTGTGATGGTTCTGTAATCCGGCAAGATATCCTTGCTTTCCGTCACCTCTTCGAACGAATGAGCCTGTTCCAAAATTTGGCGATTTGAAATTCCCAACGATTGTGATGTCTGAATCATGAGCGGCGTGAAGAGAGCCTGCAAGAGCCTTACCAACAGGATCTCCTCTCTTCGCTAGCATTCGTTTTGATAGCCGAGAGGGGTCATCCTTGTTGGCAATAATCTTCTTCAAATCTTTGAGAGTTTTTGAGACTGGGTCTTTTCGCCCCCAACTCAATCTTCCTTTCCAAGTCATGGTTGGTAAACAGGCATCAGGGTCTTCGAGCAACAGCCTTAGTTGACGACTCAGACGCTTCGCAGTAGCATCATTTGCATGTTTCGTACCACGCATTCGCATCCGTTGTTTTTGACCAGGGAAGGTAACTTGTGCTGGTTTGGCCATAATCTCCCCAACCCAACCCAACAAGGAGTCCCGCTTGAGGTCTTCCCTTCGCATATATCTCTATCATGTAGGAACATAACGGCATTCTGTTAGCATGGCGACAGTCACTGTTCTAGGGATTGCTCAAGATGGCGGAAGGCCACAACCTGGCTGTCAACGAGCATGTTGTAACGACCTATCAGCAACAGATCATCGCAGCCCAGTCTCACTTGGCATTAAAACAGAGAATGGAACAAAAATTCTCATTGAAGCAACCAGAGACCTCGGTCGACAGCTCAAGATATTTGGAGAATCAACGATTGATCGGCTGTTCTTGACACATGCCCATCTTGGTCATGTGGATGGATTAGGCCTGTTTGGTAGGGAAACAATGAGCGCTAGAGGAATCCCGTTACACAGCAGCCAATCGATGCAAGCACTCATCAAATCAACTCCTGCATGGGCATTGTTGTTAGAACAAGGCGTGTTTAATTTGATGGAAATTGGACGCGTTGAAATCGATGATATTGTCATTGAATCCATTGAAATCCCTCATAGAGCTGAACTCTCGGATATGCATGCATTTATCATTCGAGGGAACGACCAATCAGTTCTTTTCTTGACAGACCATGATTCATGGGATCAAACACTTACTGCACACGATGCATCTTCAATTCGAGGATGGCTGAAGAATCTCAACATCACTCACGCATTACTCGATGGAACATTCTGGTCAGGAGATGAACTTCAAGGCCGAGATATGTCGGTTGTTCCCCATCCAACCATACAGGACTCACTGTCAAGATTAGGGGAGAGACAAAGCGGAGATCCTGAGATTTATTTCACCCATTTTAACCACACCAATCCTGTTTACCATGAGGGCGGAAGCGAGTATCAAAAGATTATACAACTCGGCTGGAGAGTAAGTACAGAAGGTCAGAGAATCAACTTGTAGTGGATGTAACTGTGAATGAGCTCAAAAATACGAGCTCTATCTTCCAATCAACGACTTCACTATCGTCATTATTTTGACAAATGATTCCACCATCACTATTTGCAGTAACTCCAATATCAAACAAATAATCACCATATCCAATCTCTCCAGGGGTTAATTCCTCTATGATTTGAGCCTCTGAGATCGCAAGAGGGCCCATGCCCACAATTGATGTGTTTATCCACATCATACTGCCTTCAATTGTTTCTTCAGTGCCAGAGGTAGAGATGAGTTGTTCGTTGATTCCTCCTTCAATTGAAACATCATCATCAATGGTTGATGCTGTGAAATCACAAGGCTGCTCATTATCTGAATGGGTTGCAGTAATGAGATATCCTACAGCAGGGGCGCTCATTTCCTCGTAATTTGCCTCAACTTGAATCATGCTTCCGCTCGCAATCTCATCACTTCCCGAAGCAATTTCTTCATAGGTATAATTTCCTTGTACAGTGTACATTCCAATTTCATCACTCCAACCATCGTCATCAGTAGCATCAGGGGCATAGATTGCATAACTGGCTTCTGCAACTCCAGCAACGAAGAGAAGGGCAATACCATACCCAATCATTTGGCTCTTTTTTGCTTCAGGTATCTTGAATCGACCCAATGAGTTTGAATCAGATGCTTCTCTAAACGCACACATGAGGAAGTGAGCGAGGAAGGCAGCACCCATTCCTGGAACTGAAGGGAATATTCCATCTGCACCCGCAACGGTTTTCCAACCCATTATTGCGGGCAACATCGACCAAAGTATCACGGCTGAGAATGCTGAGACCATCATTACGATTGAATGAGTGGAGTCGGGTTTGAAACCAGCCCACCGAATAATGAGTAATGGAACAAAAACACTTCCAAGTCCGTATACTGCTAGTACAACCAACTTGAATACAGAATCTCCGCCTGGAATGTAGAGGCCTCCAATTGAAATCGCAGTGGCAAAGGCAGCAACAACCAATGTGACTTTTTTCGTTGTTTTGTGATCCTCGCGCCATTCAGGTTTCACATCGTCAGTAATAGCTGCGGTACATGCTAGGACTTGGCTATCTGCAGTTGACATTGTAGCAGCAAAGATCGAGGCTAGAATCATACCCACGCCTAGAGCAGGCATTGTGCCCATGGCTAACATTGGGAGTCCAAGTTCAGGATCAAAATCAGCAGAATCGAATAAAACACGACTTGCCAATCCGATAAAAGTAATCATAATTATGAACGGCGTTTGCCAGACGAAGAACCAAACCATGGCTTGCTTTCGGTCACTGTCAGAATCAAGCGTCATAATTCGAGAAACAACTTGCGGTTGGCCTGCAACGGCCAATCCTCCAAGGAAGAAGGCAAAGGCCCACATCGATATACCAAACATGAGGCCAGGGGGCATGATATTGATGAGTGCAGGGTCTTGTGATTTTAATTCAGAATTGAGTCCACTAAAGCCACCAACTTCTCCCAACGCAATCCAGCAAAGTATGAGTGAACCAACAATCATGACGCACGATTGAACAGCATCGGTCCATATCGAAGCACGAATACCGCCTGCATAACAATAAGCAACGACAAGAACAAAACCAATCAATATGCCAATGAGTTCATCCCATCCTAACATCACAAGTAGCGCTTTCCCACCGGATGTGAGTTGGGCAGCCGCATAGATGCTTAGGAATAATACTGAAAGTATTGCAGCAAGTTTTGCTTCTGGCGCGCCGGCCTTTTCAGCAACAAGGGATGAAAGAGATCGAACATTGCGTTCTCGCCCTTCTTGCTGAATGAATTTGTATAGCCATGCCCACGCAACGACTTGCCCTGCCATTGATGCAACAGCCATCCAGAGTACATTGTACCCCATCATGTACGTAAATCCAACAGCACCAATGAACATGTAGCCTGAATTCCAAGTACTGACAGCAGATAATGCTGCTAAAGCAGGATGCATACCTCTACCCGCAACCAAGTAGTCGTCAGTAGTGTCCTTCTTCACACGCATACTGGCTAGACCGACTCCAGCAAATAGCCCCAAAAAGAACAAAAACGAAATGAGAATTCCAATTTCACCGCTCATATGAATCACTTCCATCGATTTACTGCTTCACGCTCAATCTCGGATACGTTGGCTAGTAGGACCATACAATTCAATCTCCCGCTACTTTTGGTACCAAGATTCCCAATTGTTGTGGTTTGGAGGCGTTGGTCATCGGTTCCTAAATCACTACAGAGCACGACTTCGAGGGAGTCGATTTCTCCGACTACTTCGGTTTGTTCTGGAGTAAGTTCCATTTCCTTGTACTTAGCGACCATCTTTGCGATACTTTCAGCAGCATCAGAAGATTGCATTGGCAACTGGTCACCCGTGCCTGCTCCACTAGGATCAAGGTCGAAGAGAACGAGTGTGTGCAATTTCTGTGAATAATTTTGCACCATCACCTCGAGGGGCGATGTCGCAATCCAGTCTCCATAAGGATAGGTGAGGGTTGTTGAGCGACCAAATTTGTAATTTGAAACACCCGTTGCTCCTGGGACGAGTGTTGTAATCGAAATTCCGTGGACGACACGAACGGGAATACCAGCACTTTCCGCTCGGAGTTGAAGGTCGATATGTGTGGTTGCCTGCATAGGATCTCCAACAACGAGAACCGCTACATATTGGGTTCTTGCCATTTCAAGCAACTCTTCTGGCTGCTCAATCGTTGGACGCATCACACGCTGAATCGAACCTATTTCAGATTCCAATTCAACTAAAGCCTCTTCGGACCAGAGTGCTGTATAGGCTTCATAGAGACGCACGTCTGCATGTCGAGCCAACTCAACAGCCTCAAGAGTCATCGATGAAACCTTACCAGGACCGATTCCTATCAGCGCCAAACCTGGTTTTTTGTCATCTGTCATCCTCAAACCTCATACTTGCGACAGGCTAGCGAAGAACATGCGTCATTTGAGGGTGCCGAGTGCTAAAACGGCATTTTGGGTCGAGCGATGCAAGGAAAACAGTTGGTATGAAATCGGTTCAGGCGTCCTCCCTCTTGGCGAAGAACGCGGTATACCTCTCAATGATTCTGCTCCGCAGGACGGGGATGTTGTTTGGAACGGATTGATCATCACCGAAGAGGTAGGGACCTCCAAAAAAACACAGCATTGGACAGAACATCTGCCCTCGAGTCTCCTTGATTCCAACACAAACAAATTCCCACAATCTTATGAAATACAAGGCGATGTTCTTCTCATCAAGATTCCAGAAGAGCTTGAAGACATCGAGCTTGAACTTGCTCAAGCGATGCTCAAACAATATCCGAATGTACGTATTATCTGCCATGATGAAGGCGTTGATGGTGAATTTAGAATTCGCAATTTACGAGTTCTTGAATCAAGAGATGGTTCAACGACAACACAAACACGAATCAAAGAGCATGGTTTTTTTATCCATGTAGATCCCTCTAAAACATATTTTTCTGGACGCTTGAGTGAGCAACGAAAGGTGACACATAAAGCGATTTTGAAGTTTAGAGAAAGATTTCAACGCCCATTAACTGTGTTTGATCCATATGCAGGAGTCGGGCCTTCAATGGCCTATTTGTATACAGACTCAGATTTGACTGAATGCGTGTA
>CAXDRT010000069.1:0-8504 GCA_963991835.1 uncultured euryarchaeote | reverse complement strand
AAAACTCTAAGCATATTATTATTGAGTCAGTGGCAGAGCTATCTTTATTAGTTGGTAAAATTAGTAGGCATAAAGTATTTTCCTTTCATTTAAATTTGGACGCTCAACGAGGTGCGGACCCCATTTGGTGTGGTGTGTAAGATCAAGAGCCTCGAGTCGTTGCTGCAGCCGTTCCTTCGCCCATTCAGGTTCAGGCTCACTGCCACCTTTTGGCTTGGGGGCACTTTCACGAATTGAATTTGCTTCCAAAAAGAGGCGTTTTGCCTTTGCTTGTGCTTCATTTCGTTCGTGTTTTAGAGATGCAACCTTGTGATTGACTGAATCTCTTTTCTCTTTAGCAACTCGAGCCATTGCTGCTGCTTCAGTAAGTTCATTAGTCCTGGCATCAAGCTGTTCAGGGATTTCCAAAGCAAGGCGTTCTCGCCTGTGGAGTATTGCTTTCGCTAGAAACTCAGGCGTGATGGCCAAAAGTTCCTCGGGCGTCATATGTTTCGCCGAACCTGCAACCTTGAATAAACCTCCCGCTGCGACATATTTCGGCATCATGCTCAAGAACCCCCATGAGTTCAAGCAGTGTATGGAAGGCCAACCGAGATTTTTATCTCGTATCTTCATGGCTGGGCTTTTGTTGTGTTCTGTGCTTTCCTTGCCAATGGTTCAGGCTTCCAGTGGTGCTATCTTGATGGAAGAGTCAAGTTTGTTTTTTGATGAATCCTCGACTTTTTTAGGGAATTCAACGAATGTTTCTCTCGACCTTGTTGAAGAAAATAACTCTGCTGGCATGGTCTATCTAAACTCAACTCTTGTTGATTTGAGTGGTCAAATTCTGTGGTCCCAAAATCAATCCCATACACTTTCTGGGAATGAAATTAAAGCGGTTTTGATTCAATTGGTTGATCTTGACATAGGATACATGGAGCTCCATCTCAAGTTATTTGGTGATGTGGGGGAGTCCTCAAGCGGATTTGTTTCTGAAAAAATCGTTTCATTACAACGTTTGGCGCCCTCAGCCATTGATTTTGTAGGAACTTCTGCAATCACTTTGTCTGCAATTGATTCCACTGGAGAATATACCACAAATTCAACAATCCGTCAAGGTGACTTCGTTCTGGCAGAAATACCAATCGAGAACTTCGGTGATGTTGATGGAACTGCATCATTTGTTCTTGATGTCATGCAAGAGACTTGGAATGAGACGATTCACTACGTTGATGTACTGGTTAACGGAACTTCGAGCGTAGTCTTGGAATTCGAATCCACGTACAGGGCTACGGAAGGTAATCTTTGGATGAATGTTTCAATGAATGAATCTGTTTCATCCCTTTCAGTAGTTGCTACAATTGGCCCTCCTCCTTTACCAAATGCAACGATTTCTTTGGAGATTCTGACAGAAAACGTTACTTCTGGATCAGATGTTTCGTTCAACATAACACTATCAAATCTCGAAGGTGAACGTTCGTTTGATGGTCGTACTATTTGTGATTTCCAAGAGAGTGAGGTCTACAATCAATCCATCATTATCTCTATAGATGAGGTGGTATCGGATGTGTTGACGTTTACGGCACGTCCAGGTATCCTTGAATGTATTTTCATAAATGATCGAAATGGGGCCACAAGCGATGGTATGGCAACGTTCACACTTGAAGATCTCGACTCTGCAATATTCGATGGAGCGGGCCCTTCCGGTTTGGCTCTCATTGGAGGGCCATGGCACGTTGACGATACAATCGATGTTTCTTTACTACTGCGAAATCAGGGGAACTCAACTGGTCAAGCAGAGTTGGAAATCCGCTCAAGTTTGAATGTGCTGATAGCAAATAGTTCTCTAACACTCGAACAAGGACAAGCAGGTGATATTGCTCTCTCGTTCTCTCTTACTCAATCTGGTCTTGAGGAATACCATTGGATGGTACGCTCATCGGATGGCATTGTACTCGAGGGATTGAATGGGACCTTCTTCGTGGATGTGGCCTCAGAACAAGCCATGTTTGCTGAAGTGATTGCTATTGAAGAAGAGGGTGAAGTTACCATAGGGTGGAATGTTTCAATCGAGAACGGAGTTCCAAGGGATGTAAAGTTACGATATGGGTATCGAATATCTGGGACAGATGTTTTTGTTTCTGAACAAATTGTTACACTGGGTTCTGGTATTGCTAGCGGGCAGACGCCTATGGGTGAGGTTCCTGGCACTGAGGTCATTTTGCGAATGGACCCTGTAGGATGGACTGCATCTACAACAAGTTACATCGCTACTGCGTCTCTCTCTGGCGAAGAACCCATTTATTCGATGTCCATCAACCCCGTTACAATACCCCGTGAAATGGAAGAGGGTGCCTTGGCAACAGTAACTATTGATATTCAAAATTCAGGCCAGTTAACTGGACCTAGTGGAGAGATGTTGCTCATTGATTCGGATGGGAGCATACTTGCCCAAACGACCACTTCTGCAATGACTGCGGGTTCAACCTCGAAAATCGACCTCTCGTTTGAGGTCCCTACTGGAACAGAACTTCTTCTTACTGCACAATGGACTTATGCAGGCACGGTGTTGGAATCCGAGAAGAGTTTTTCAGTTCAAGAAAAAGTAGTGGAAGAAGGATTTGAAGTTCCATGGGTTGCGATCGGTGGAGGTATCGCTACTTCTGCTGCCATCATTTTGGTTCTCCATCTTCGACGTACGTCAGAATCTGAAATTGGAACGTCTGAAAAGAAAAAGAAGGAAAAGAAAAAGGTCGTTAAGAAAGAGGTTGAATCAGTAGAGCGCTCATGTCCATCTTGTCAGAGAACGCTACGGATTCCTGGCGACTATTCAGGTACAGTCCGTTGTCCGGATTGTTCCGAGAAATTCCATGTTGAAGCCGAACAAACAGAAGAATCGTTTGACCTTGATGAGGAACTCGATTCGATTGAAGAAAATGAACCTGAGGCGAAAACCGAGACAAAGGTAGAAATCGGATGTCCAAAATGTTCTTCGAAACTACGTGTCCCTTCCTCATACACGGGCTCGGTTCGTTGCCCTTCATGTTCCGAGGTTTTCTCAGCAGCTTGATATAGGGAAACGTTTGAATTGTAATGCAACTACCAAGGCTTATGCCGGGCCACTTTCAAGAGTTTGAAGACCAATATCTTGAAACGATGTACAAATTTTATGAGGAAAATGGTGAAAACCCAAATGTTAGGGTTCGAACTGGCGATCTGGCTGAACGGCTTCGTGTTTCTCCAGCATCTGCCACCGAAATGATTCAACGTCTTTCGGTAAAAGGGTACATCGATTACGAACGCTACAAAGGTGCAAGATTAACCGTCGAAGGATTGAAACACGGGCAGATGATTAAGCGACGACATAGACTTGCCGAGGTTCTCCTTGAGAGGATTCCATTCGAAGGAAACACACATGAAACAGCTTGTCGACTGGAACATGCAATCGATGATGACTTAGAAGTTGCACTAACTCTTCTCCTAGGTAACCCCCAAACCGCTCCTATCGATGGATCGCATGAAATGAGCAGAGAGATTCCCGACATAGGCGAGGGACTAAGCCAACGGGTTATCGAAAAGTTGAACAAACACAAATCCGTTTATGATTTGTCAACCAATGAATCAGGCGAGATCGTTGGATTGCTGATTACACAAGAATTGCGAGAACTGTTTCAGGGCAACTTATCGATTGGAGCATCAGTTAAATCAAACGGTAATATGAGCTACGATGTCAATGAACAGACGGTGAGTCTCAAAGCAGATATTGCACGTTTAATCATCGTTGAAGTTTGATTCGTTAAAAACGTAGGATAATCAGCAGAAAAAAGCCGAACGCTTTTGACTCATGTTCTCAAGGAGCGTTCGTGAGCGAGACAGTTGATTCATCCTTGCCCTCCGTTTTGGAATCTCCTCTTTTGGAAAGAGAACGATTTCTTCTTTCGATCGATAATCAGATTCTCTCCTCTGGATTGCGTCTCACTCTGCTCCTTCCGTTGTTTTCTCTTTTCATCTTATTAGGCGCTTGGGCCTATGAAGGGACGGATCCTAATTGGTGGGAGTCAAGTATTGAACCTTCACTTGGCCAGTCTTTCAGTTCGAGCTTGTTACTTCTTGGTTCAGTTATCGGCATTGGATGGTTGTTGGTTTTAGGATTGCATCGATACAGGATTTCACTTTCACATTCTGCTTTCACACAAGCCATCAAGTTCTCACAAGAACAACATCAAAGCATCGAAGCTTTGCATGGTTATGATGGGATGGCTCACCGTATTCAAGTTCAAATTAGGATACACTCTCTCTGCTTTACAAGCGCAGTATTGGGCTGTATAGGTCTTGGTTTTGTTCTTCTCTTCGGACTTGATATCTCTCTTGGCCGAAACATCTTCATCGTATCATGGGGCCTACTCATGCTCGCACTTGGATTGCATATGTCAACAAGGCAGCATCGATTTAACATGGTCAACAAATCAGGTTTGTTGGACGCATTTGAGGCTCCTGTTCACCCTTCCACATTGCAAAGTGTTTTTGATGACATGATTCGAACTCAACTCGATCCGTTGCTTCGATCCAAATACGATTTACTCATGCGAACTGTCCAAAGTTACGTAAAACGTGGAGTTAAGCATGATTTTGCACGAGAAAAGATTCTGATGACACTCTATCGACATTACAATGGAATGGATTCTAAAACTATGAAATTAGAGTTTGAAGAAGTGATCAAAGAAGATGGAATACAAGCATTGCTCGATGAAGATTCCTTCAGTCTTGAATTATGGCTAGAATTGATCGAACATGCCAGAACACAATGTCCAGCATTTTTCCGACTTGTTGATCGAATTGAGCAGGATATGGAATTTGGTCGACCTTCTGCACTCAAGGATCTTGTTTTCGAAGTCGACCTTGAGAATGTGGTTACCAAAAGAGCCAATCTCTTTGTCTTCATGCATAATCTCTCCAAGAAGAGTAAAACCGTCGTATTCCGCGTACAATCTCCAGATTTCCGTCCTCATGAAATTGCTATGCGATACGAGTTGGAACCAGGGAAAGAAGTATGGTGGTCATCTGAATCACTGCCTATTGCTGTTGAAGGAAATGAAGATGTTTTGGGCAAGATGACAGGATTGCTCAAGGACGGTACTATGGCATGGCAAACGCTCTTGCCAGAACGATTTGGCGACGCAACAGTTTCTGTGCGATTAGAAGAGCCTAGTGGTGACTTGCTGATTGGTCGACAAATCAACGTCAACGTTCGCAATGAGTTTAGAACAAGATTGCGACGCTCCATATCTGTAACTGGTCAGTTGCTTGGTTCGCTGGTTATAGGTCTCGGAGTCGTGCTTGAACTCCTCGATATTTTCAATGTTTGAAGACGTTTTTTGAATCCATAGGTTTGAAATGCAAAACCACTACGCAGTGGTATGTTGGGTTCCAAAGACCAAGCAGAAGAACGCCCTGATGCTGAACTACGTGACCGTTTGCACGCCATGGAAGCAAAGGTACGAAAGTTGCGAGATATTCGTAACAACTACAGTTCTGAGGCACGTTCTGCAGCAGATCAACGTAATGCAATCCAAGATCAATACAAAGAACACAAGGAAAAGGTGGATATTGTCCTTGCAGAAGTAAAAGCAATTCGAGCTGAAATCCGATTGTTCAAAGAGAAGCGAAACGCAATTCAGGACCAAATCAGATCCATTATCGGCCAGGCAAAAGGACGACGTGGAGAAAAGAATGAGAAAAAGAGTGCAACTGCAGAACACGCTCAATTGAAGCGAGATGTTGCAAACTTGGAAAACCTCTACAATACGTCTGCAATGGGGCCTAAGAAAGAAAAAGAGACCATGGAAAAGATCAAACAAATGAGTCGACGTATCCAAGAACTCTCTCCTGATGTTGAAGCATTTGAACTCGTTGCAGTTGACCTCGATGATCTAGACTCTGCAATTAAAACACTCAAGGCAGAAGCTGACGCATCACACCAAGCCATGCTCGAAGCAGTTGGTCGTGCTGATGAAAAATCCAAAGAAGTTGATGAAGCATTTTCTCATCGGGATTTCCTCAAAGCAGAAGGCGATCGTCATCACAATGAATACGTAGCACTTCGAGGAAAAGCAGACGAAACACATGCTAAAATCGATGAAATGATGACAGATGTCAATAAGGTTAGAGATGAATTAAACATGGCTCGAGAAGAGCGAAAATCATGGATGACTGACCACAATGAGGCTGTTTCAAAGAGCCTGAAAACTGGTGCTGAATCAGAGGAAGTTGCAGAGGGATTGATTTCAAGTCTACTCGACAAAGGAAGTCTTACCTTTGGTGGTATGGGCAACGAAGAAACAACTGCAAACAATCCTCCACCACGTCGTGGTGGTAAGAAAAAGATGCGCCGAGTGGATATGTCCGCAGGTCGACGCCGTCGTTGATCAACATGCTTGGAATCATCATGGCCGGCGGCCAAGGTTCTCGTCTGAGACCAATTACCGATGCTCGGCCCAAACCAATGGTTGAAGTTTTAGGACGTCCAGTCATTGATTTTGTAAAAGATTCAATGATTCAAGGGGGTGTTGATTCGCTTATTGTTACCACTGGATATCGTGGGGAAATGCTAGCCGCTCATGTGGAACAATGGAATACAGAAGTAACATCAGGACGTATCAATCAAGAACATACTCCTATGGGGACAGCAGGATCTGTTCGACTTCTCATGGATGAGATTACTGAAACAGTAATTATCGGTTCTGGTGATTCAGTGGCTTCTTTTGATGTCGCTGCTCTTCTTCAAGCACACAAAGACAGTGGTGCAAAAGCTACGATGGCCCTTTGGGAAGTTGAAGACCCAAGTCCATTTGGAATTGTAGGTCTTTCAGATTCAAAAGAAGGAGATGTTGATGGTGAACTTCGAGAGGGGTACATTCGAAAATTCAAAGAGAAACCGCGACCTGAAGAAGCATTTTCCAATGTTATCAATGCAGGATTGTACATTCTTGAACCTGAGGTAATGGCTCTTGTTCCTGAGGGTGAGAAGTATGATTTCTCCAAGAATCTCTTCCCTCGCCTCTTAGAGATGGGATGGCCAATGTATGCTAAAGCAATCGATGGAGTTTGGTTCGATGTCGGTTCACCAACTGAACTGATACGGGCCCAACAAGTTTTGATTGAACAACGCAATACTCTCCCATTCCCAATGCCTGATGGATCTGTTGATGGAAAGGGTTCGTTCGTTTCCAACGCAGCACATATCGGTTCAAATGTTGAACTTCACAAATCAGTGATTGCAACAGGATGCAGTGTAGGGGATGAATCCATTCTTCTTGAAACCGTACTCATGGAAGGCGCGAGCGTTGGTTCCAACGTTTCTCTTTCAGGTTGTATTCTTTCACCAGGTGCCATCGTTGAGGATAATGTCTCAGCAGTAGAACTTGTGCTCGGGGACGGCGAGTGCTTGAAAACAAATGATATTCGCCTTTCCTAGATGTTTCTAGGGATTGGGTTCTAATACCCTCGTTCATTGACAGAAACCATGTCAGCAGAACGAACTTATGACCGAACGTGGGAAGAAATCGAAGCCATGCTTGGACGTGCTGAGCGAAAGATGACCGATTGGAAGGGTTGGTTTGAGGATTGCCGCCAGCTTGGAGACCGAGAAGGAATGAAGGATGCAGTTCGAAACTACAAGGCACTTGAAGGCGTCATTAAGACTCTAAAGTGGACTCTTGGAGCCGTATCAATCGATACGCCGCTAGAATGATTCACCAGCCACGTTGGTCGAGTCGAATTTCCAATGTTTCAAGTTCATCGCCTTTCATAGCATCGCCTTTTGTCATTGCCATTGCTTCTGCGACCTTTGCACCATCATTGTAGTGCGCAGTTGCCATCACAATTGCATCTGCCATTGTTGGAGGGTCGTCGGACTTGAAAATTCCAGATCCAACAAAGATACCGTCCATACCCATTCTCATCATGTGGGACGCATCTGCTGGAGTAGCAATTCCTCCGGCTGAGAAGGTTACCACTGGGAGACGGCCGAGTTCCTTAACATCATCAAGAATCGAGCGAAGAGAAGATCGCATTTCATCGTCAATGGGTCCGAAAGGTGTCTCAAGGTGAGTCCCAGGAAGTTTCGAAGTATTTGCAAGAACACGATATCGCTCAGCGATGAGATCTGCAGTTTCATCAAGGAGATCACTGCTCATCGACTGAACTTGCTTTATTTCTTGAGTGATTAAACGGGAATGCGTGACTGCAGCAACGAGGTTTCCTGTTCCTGCTTCACCCTTGGTACGAATCATTGCAGCACCTTCGTATATTCGACGTACAGCTTCTCCGAGTTCAGTTGCCCCACAGACGAATGGAATCTCGTAAGATTTCTTGTCTATGTGAAAGAAAGGATCTGCAGGGGTGAGGACTTCGGACTCATCGACCATGTCAACACCCATGGACTCGAGGATACGAGCTTCCCCTTCGTGACCGATACGTGCTTTTGCCATAACTGGAATGGAAGTACAATCGAGAATTCCTTGAAT
>CAXDRT010000068.1:0-8506 GCA_963991835.1 uncultured euryarchaeote | reverse complement strand
CTTGTAGTGTCATCTAGAAACTATTTTCCTCTGCAGTAAAAGGTTTCGTGATTTGCAATTGGAACATTCCGTAGAGATCCGGATTGGTATCAAGAATATTTATGTTAAGAAGAAGTACAAAATTAGTTGCCATTAATCTGCACGATGTGCATAAAAGTAAGCAGGTGGACAAAACAAATTCACGCATACGTCGTTTGAAACTAGTACTGCTTTAACAGCATCAGGATACATAGGCATTAATTCTGCGATCTTAGCGGCCAAATCAGGATATTGGGATAACTTTTCATGGCCTGTTAGAGCCTCTTTAAGACTAACAAAAACATCTGGAATAGTTTTGTATCCATTTCGAGTATCACTGGCAGCCCATTCAGCGTGTTGAAGAGCAGCAACTTGTTCGTAAGTCAAATCTCCACGGCGTTCTTGAGCCTCAGAAAGCATTTTTCTAACAGTCGCAAAATCGATGAATCTTTCTTCTTCAGCCATGAATATCACTCCAGAGGTCTTAGGTGCTCAGGTCGAGCGATGACGGTCTTTTGCATGTTTCCATCTTTGACAGCAACGACCCATGCTTTTCCTTGTCGCTTGTTGATAAATCCAGTTCGACCGTTAAATCTTCTGTGAGGCATACCCATTTGTTGGCCTCCATCAAGAACAATAGCAACACGGTCGCCTTCTTCGTAATTGTGCATAACACGACTAATGAATGTGCGTGAACGGTCCTTTCGTCGTCGACGTAGAACGCTTCTTGTACCTACTCTTTGTCCCTTGGATCGCTTCATTTTAGTGGCCCCCAGTATTCGAAATCAGCATTACGCTTGTTCGAAGCAACTTTGCGACCGACCCACCGCATATAAGCACCGCGATGAATCAATACGCTTCAATCCGCGTGAATATCTCCGACATCGAGCCATTCAACGGTGCATTTTGCTTTGATGAGGGACGCCATGGATGGTTGCGTACGCCCATCGTCTCCGTGGACGGTTTCTTTGACGTATGTCCCAGATTCACATCGAAGTGTAAATTCAACTGCCATGTTTCCATTATCAAGGGTTTCAACACTTGGATTGTTGGTCTCAATGACCTTTCGTCGTCGAACAAGATCGGCTCTTCGGTGTGCAACACGTTCAGGCGTTCTTTGGGCGAGATTAACACCTTCTAACATCTCAATGATTTCCAAAATTCTCGTCTCATCAGGAAGTGGAAGCATTTCAACGGGTTCTGGATTTGTTTCAAGAAGTTGCTCAATGAGAACTGCTTTTGTACCTTTAGAAGGGCATGAACGTTCCACGCATAGAGCAACAAGATCGTCTTTCTTTAGTTTCTTTAATTCAGATTCTTCAAGAATTTTAACTTCAATCTTCTGAAGGGGTTTCTTTGGATTATCCTTCTTATCTCCTCTTCGTTGATGTTTTCTGCGTCCACGCCCTCCTCGTTGTTGGACGTCTTCCTTCGTCATGTCAAGAGGCGCTACGAGCACATCATACTCGGGCTGTGAAATCGGTTCAACAAGGAATCGAATGGTGTATGATTTTTCAGCAGGAGTGTCCTTTACGCGTACAACTTCACTTCGATTGGATGCGCGGAAGTGTGACACTTCTATTGCTCCATTTGCTTCTTGATTAACAAGATTCATGGCTTCTTCGTAATCGATCGACCATCGCTTTGGTTCTTTGATTTCAAAGACAAATGGTCGGCCACTTCCCAAACAACGTACATCGATATCTTCCCGTCCCATGCCATGGAAGGCATGTTCCTTTCCATCAAAGAATTTCATCAATGGTTCACCGATGAGATCTTGCACACTGGAAGGATATTGTTGGCCGGTTTGTTCACAACGCTGGCAACCTCTTCCTTTGCAAGCCCGACAAGGCCATCTTGTCTGAGGAATTCCACGAGCAAGTTTTCGATAGCGGCCATAGATGTAGGCGCTTCGAACATCGAGTGTAACTGTGAGCGTTAGCACATCGATGAGAGCTAATACATCTGGTTTGTCGTTGACGATATTGATCGATTCAAGGTTTGATTTTACAATCTTTGATACTGCTGAAACAAGAGATGGCTTAAACGGATCAGAACCTCCTGCTCCGTATCTTTTGCGAATCAACTCCTCTTGTTCGATTTGATCTTTAGGAATACGAGCACCAATTTGCAGTTTATTGATGTCATAGGGCTCAAGAGCATCCTGAATTAATTCGGCAAGAAGAGGAGCCTCTTCGAAGAGATTCTCACAAAATGGGCAGAGAGGTATTTCTTGACGGATGTTCATCAAGCGTTCGTTCCCTTCACTTATTGTTGAACGAATGAGCTGACCAGATTCTTTATCAGTCTGTTGGAAGGATCTTTTCCCTCCCAATCGCCCGAGACATGAATCACATGTCCCCATTCGAAGCAGATGCTTCAGTCCAGCAGGAGATGGTGCTCGGGAAATTTCTTCAGTATGAGAATCGAGTTGTTCAGGTTCATCGAAATGAACGTCTTCTTCTGGTTGTTCTTCGACTTCATCCCAAAGTGAATAATCGGTTGAACCAAAGCCCGAATTGGCGTACTGCATCCAATCATCATCATCATCTGGTGTTGTTTCATCAACCATTTTCTCACCTACCGCCGGTGGGACAACCCATTCGACCGCATACTTGCGTGAGCACTTCCCTTCAAGAACGCACCGATTCTATTCTTCTTCTTTTTGTCCGATTTTCGTCGTCTGATGAAGTAATCCAAGTGCAGCGGTTGTTAGTACAAGGCTTGCGATCAACGAGAGGAAAATCATTGCAGCCGAGAAGATACCAAAGTTGCTAAACAAGCCCATTGGAGAGAGAGCGATAACAGAGAATCCTGCGATATCAGATGCAGCACTTCCGATTAAAGCCAATCCACAAGCTCCACCTACTGCATGAAGTGCCTGTTCGTGGCTTTCGCCCTTTTCTCGACTTTCCCTATACCGTTCAGTGACGTGTATGCAATAATCAATTCCGACACCAAGCGAGATGGTTGCAATCGTCACTGTCACAATGTTCAGACTTGCACCAGTCACCTGCATTAGTCCATACAACCATACAACGACAAGTAGAATTGGCCCAAGTGTCACTAAGGCTTGCTTGATTGAACGGAAGCCAATTGAAAGAGAAATAAACACGAATACTGAACCGAGAACAAGCGAAGATTGCATTTCGTTTTGCATTTCTGTGGATGCAACAAATCGTGTGACTGGCCGTCCTGTTATCATAACCCAAGTCAGAGGTTTCTCTTCAGTGGGTGCAGTCCCAGAAGTCTCTTGTGTTCCTGTTGATAGGTTGGTAAAGACTTCGAGATCTCTCCACAATTCATCCATTGCAGGACCCATGCTTGGAAAGTCTTCAGGACCAGTAATTCCGAATCGAATGAGCATGTGGTTGTACTGGGCAGGTTCTCCATTAACATCGAGCCATGGTTGGACAGGGTTCAATTCCACTTCTGGCATAATGTAAAGGCTAACAATGCTCGATGGAATTGAAGGAATAGGGCCGATACCAGGGACGCCTTCAAGAGTGAGGAATCCGTACATGAAGGCGAGACAATCTCGATCGCTGGTGTCTAAGAATCCAATTTGACTGGTTGTGCAATTCATACCGTTTCCTTCGATTTCAGGATCCCACCCACGGGCCTTGAACGGTTCAGGGTCTAGAATCAATGAACCTTGGGCGGCAAACAGCAGTTCATCGATGGCAAGCAAATCGATATTCCCATCAGGCGTACGCGTGATCTTTTCAGGAACGCCTTCGTCAACACTGTTCATTTCAGTTCTAAACAAATCAATACCTTCGTAGACTCTTGGGTCAAGAACATCGCCTTCAATCAACAACATCGCAGGCTCTCCCTCATCAGAAAAACGCTCATTTACGATGTTGACACCTTCAGCGAAGTCTGACGACTCATCGAGGAAATCTTCGACTGCAAAGTCTCCTTCCAAATTTGACATTGCGATGCTTGCGGGAATTGTAATCAAGAGAGCGATGGTGGCCAATACGAATGAATTTCGGAATCGTCCACTTTGAATTGTCACCCAACGAAGCCATCGTTCAGGAACAAGATGCGTGATGTGTTTTTCCTCAAGTTTCTTTTTCTTCTTATTTTCCAGCCATTCATCAACACTCAATCGAAGGATTGGAACCCAAAGTCCAGTGAGAAGGAAGGCAGCAAGAATTCCCATTGCAGCTTCAACTCCAAACGATCTTAATGCAGCAATATCCGAGAACAGATTTGCTGAAAATGCAGCCATGGTTGTGATGGATGTTAGCAGAATTGCCCTTCCAACACGGTTGAGTGTTATTGTCCCAGATTCGGTTGGAGACTTGCCGTTCCTTCGTTCCTCTTTGTAACGATGTAATGCGTGTAAAGAATCATCAATACCTAGCGCAAGAACAAGAATTGGTAACAGATTTGAAAATTGGGATCGGGCGATGATTGAGATGCCAAAGAGATTGGTAAGTGATGAGAAATGACCGATAAGACCCTGCATCCATAACAATGCACCTCCTAATGCAACGACAACAATTGCAACGTCGCTTAGCCGTCTTAGGCTCACATAGAGGAGGGCTAGGATAAACAATCCCATGAGAATTATCAGTCCCGCTGAGGCTTGCAATTCTCGGTTAACTTCCACATTCACTCCTTGCCCTACAAGGAGCGTAAGAGAGGTTCGATCGTGTGATCTTAATGTCCCTTCCAAGTCCATGTAACTCCATTCGACTGAACAGCCAGCCCCTTCCTCATCAACAAGTTCGGTGCATGTTTCTTTGTCGTATTGAGGTGGATGCAGGACAAGTTCACTATTTGCAATTCGATAGCCTCCAATGACGAAACCGTCATCAGTGGATTTGATCGACTTCTCTTGTTTTGCATCCTTCCATACAACCTCCCAACCTTGTTCCTCTAGGGATGCTCGATCAAGTTGGACTAGAAGCCAGGATGCTGAGCCACTCCACCTTCCGGGGCCAATCGTCTCATTTTGCCAGTTACCTTCACTGTCGAGCGTCCCGCCAATCGGACCATCTTGAATCGAAGTAAAATCAGAAACGAATCCTCGATCAAGAGAAATCCAGCGAAGGAAATCATTGTTACTTCCTTCAGCCATTCGAGCAGCAGCCATATCAATGTGGGCTTGAGTGATATTTTCATCATCAAAACTTAAGCAATCCAGCGGAAAACAATCTGCCCAGTTTGTTGGAGGGGGCGTCTGAACGCCAAGTGGTGAAAGTCCTGGTTGAGTCAGTATTGAAGTGTTATTCATGAACCCTCGAAAGATGTCAGCGAGTGACATAACACCACTTGTCTGGTGGCCAGTTACCTCGTTTACAAGCGGTTTGAGAGACCCGCCGAGTGGATGTTCAAGAACGAGTTTTGCCTTTGCATCAATTTCCTGGAGAATTGTAAGATTAAGGATTCCCCCATCGGGTTCCGTGACTCCTTTCCACGCCTTTCCTGGATCAAGAATATCTGTGATAGGGGGAACCGATGCGTAGTCTGGAGTTCCTCCGTCAACAGTCGCGACTGGCTCCCATTCTTCCAAAGGCTCAACTTCGTTTGGATCTCGAACTGCAACCACAAATCCTAGAATAATTTCACTCGTCGGGAATTCATCATCAATGGTTGTTTGAGCGGAGAGTTCTGGAGACTCCATTTCATAGGATTCCATATCGATTGGCTGCAAAGCAGTAAGAGCCCCTGGAATCATGAGCAGTGTGAGGATAAAAACGGCCACATGGACTCGTTTTCGATGGTCAACGATTTTCGCTGCAACCTTAGAAAATCTGCTGCCCATGGTTAAGCCTTACCTTATCCTTCATCAATGGATGTATTCAAAATAGGAAACAAAATCGTTGATTATTCTTTCCAATTACCATGGAAATTTTCTGCGTTGTCGACCCGTATGAACAAGTCCAGAGATGACCATGCAAGGCTATTGAACCCAGAAGCCATTCCATCTGGTCCTCCAGCTTTCGCCGTCATGAATTCAAATGTATCCGAAGGCGAATGCCACTCCTGCCAGAATGAAATGTCACCACCAGGGCTGAAGAAATTGAAGGTAGGATAACCTGCTGAAAAGAAGGAACAATGATCCGAAGAACATGATTCAGCCTTCTGCCACATAATTGGATTTCCTTCTGTCGGTTGGTATTCCAGATCCTCGTCTATTGTTTGCGTGACCCAGTCGTACATCCGATCCATGTTCTCATCGCTTGCACCTGCTATGCTTATGCTCCAATCGTATTTGGTTGGTTCAAAGATGTCTCCTGTAAGTGGGTCGATAAGAGGTTCAGTGAGTGGAATAATTGGGTAGTTGAGAGATACCATGTCGAAATTCATGTAGGTTCGAACTGACACATTCTCTGGGAGGTTGGCAACATAAGCGAGCGACCCCAGTAATCCCTCCTCTTCGCATGCCCATAATGCCGCAACGACGGTGTGGTCAAATTCCATTTGAGCAAGTGCTTGTCCGACCTCGAGCGAGACAGTTGAACCTGAAGTGTCATCGTTAGCTCCTTCGTTTGTTCCTCCACCAGGAGGCGTGAACATGTAGGCAATGTCGAAGTGTCCACCGATGACAATGTACTCATCAGGACTGACGCGTCCCCAATTGTAGCCAACAATGTTCAATTGATCTGGATCATCAGCATATTGTGTAATTTCGACATGGTCAAAGCCCATGTCCCACATCATTTCTTCTGCTTTTTCAGCAGCAGCCTGATATCCTGCACCACCTTCGTGAAGAGATGCACTTGCACACCATCGATTGTTGTAATCTGTTGTCAGCATGTCAATCGTTTCGTATGCCCGACGACCATCGACCAGCATGTATTCTTCACTGTCTGATAGCGGTAGAGTTGCATTCCACACTTCCGCGCCAGAAGTAATCGTCAGAACAATATCGCTGCGTTCAGAGTCAAGAACAAGGAACATGAGACTCGTTTGAGATGCATCGAAGGTCATTTCGACATCGTCTCGCAGCACGTCATACTCGTCCATGTAGTAGAAGCCAGGGCTACGATTCATAGTCCAGTCAACGTCCGAGGTGACTTCGATACTGAAGTACTGTCCTCGGAGGACAGATTCAGGTGCCTCAACAGTAAATTCCGCGACTTGAACTTCCTCAACTTCCTCTCCATAACAACCTGAGAAAGCAGTACAGAGAAGCAAACAAAGCATGAGAGATGCTTTGAGTTTCCGAATGCCTTTGGCCATAATTCATCCTCACATTCGTCTTTATTCAATCTGTTCATGAATTAACAGACGGAATTTAATCGCAATTTAATTCGATTTTCAAAGCATTTGCTAAGAGTTGATATTCTTCGATGGTGTTGTACAACTGAGCTGAAATCCGTAGGTATCTTCCAGCAGGAGAAGGCCATGACCAGACCGGAACTTGGATGTTGTATTTACTCGAAAGAATCTCATGCAATGGATCTGGCTCATGCATGATTTCGTGAGGAAGTGGTTCTCCTGGAAGTTGGAGTGTTGAGATACAGGCAATCATTGAGTCAGGACAAGGCGCTTCGATTCCTAACGTCTTACAGATTAAATTTCGACCTTCAACAGCAAGATCATGATTGTGTTGCATGATGGCAGGCCATCCTCCTTCAATCAGATCTCCCATGCCCTGAATCACGTTGGGAATCGTACACCAACCCGAAACATCTTGAGTTCCAGTCCAATCAAATTCGTGTCGAAAACGAGTTGTTGCGCCAAGAGGGAATGTATGCCCATGACTAATTGTCAATGGCTGAATTTTGTGTTGCTTATCTGAACGAACATGAAGAAAAGCCGTTCCCTTAGGCGCGCACAACCACTTGTGACAATTACTGGTAACGTATGATGCTCCAAGTTCATCAAGGTGAAGAGGGATCATTCCAATCCCATGGGCAGCATCGAGAAGAACTTCGATTCCTCTTGATTCAAACAATGATGTTAATTCTTCAAACGGCATACGTAATCCAGTTGGACTCGTTACTGTGTCAATCATGACCAGTTTGGTCTTTTCAGTCACCGCTTTCATCATTAAATCAACGACAATTTCAGGCCCATCAATAGGGAAAGGAATAGACACCGTTACGACGGTTGCCCCCCAACGTTTTGCAACGAAATCAATGGCATTCCGGCATGCCTGATATGCATGATCAGGAACTAAAATCTCATCATCCTCTGAGAAGATGAGAGATCGAAGGATGGTGTTCACGCCTGTCGTTGCGTTTGGAATAAAAGCCAAATCTTCCGAAGAGCACGAAAGAAAATCTGCTAGAGCATCCCGGGATTTTTTTAGCAGCAAAGGCATTTCATCTTCAAAGAACCGAACTGGTTCAGATTCCATTTGATCTTGCCACTTACGTTGCTCTTTTAGCACAAATTCCGGACAAGCACCAAACGACCCATGATTCAAAAATATTCGAGCAGGTTCAAGATTCCAATGCTCAATAAGAGGTGTAGGCATGGTATGGACTGGACGATTCAGTTCTCAATATTGACGGTGAAGCAT
>CAXDRT010000067.1:0-8571 GCA_963991835.1 uncultured euryarchaeote | reverse complement strand
CCTTTAGCGTCATCTTCTCAGGAAGAGGCACCTCAACAGTTGATTCAGATTCTTCTGATTGATGCTCTAATACTTCGAGTTCTGTTTCAGTGGAAGGTTGCTTTGATTGCATTTGGTTGACTTCGGGCATGACGAACTTTGGTTGTCCTGAAAAAATGAATGTGAAACCAAGAACGAGCAGGACTCCTATTGCCGCATATTGTTCTTGTTCGGCCAACTCTCCCGCCATTGCAAGATAGAAAACCAATACTGCAACAAACGCAAATGCGATTGTATTGCGTAGGAATCCCATGCCTATCAAACACTCCAGTCGCTTCGTGCTTAAGACGATGATGCCGGCTTTGATTCATTCAAAATTTGAATCAAACCATCCAACGCTTTTCGTCGATGACTAAACTTTTCCTTTTCCTTCAAGTCAACATCTGCAAATGTTTTCCCGTTAGTGGAGTATTCAACTTCATTGATTTGAATTGGATGTGGAACGAAGATTGGATCGAATCCAAAACCATCATTACCGCTTGCTTGCAATGCAATCTCTCCGTGACATATTCCTCGAGAAACATGTACTTCTCCATCCAACCAAAGGGCTGCAACAGCATGGAACGCTCCAGTTCGTTGAGTTGAATCTTTGAGAAGATTGAGTAATCCATTGAAGCCGATGGTTTTCAGGGCATAAGCCGAATAGACTCCAGGAAATCCATGCAATGAATCGACAAATAATCCTGCATCTTCAACGAGTAAAGCATCATCTGATGAAGGGAGATATGGAATTGCTTGCTTAATTTTTGATCGAGCGACGTCTTCCAGGTCATCTGCTTGTGGCTCACGTATCTCCACACCTTCAACCTGTAATTGTACCACATCAAAGCCGAGTGGCCGTAATGCATGCTTTGCCTCTCGCACCTTTCCAGAGTTTCCAGTCATGAACCATACCTTGCGCATGGCCTTGCCACATCGTCCACAATTGATGGCTTTTCGGTTTGAAATAGACACGATGTTGAAGTGTAGCAGGCAACAGGTTCGTTTGTGCTGCAACAGATTGGATTGGTTGCCCTTGGAGGAGGGATTGGAGCAGCAATGCGTTACCTGACTTCAGAATGGCTTGCAACAGATGGTTTTCCTTGGGCGACCTTTGTTGTCAACCTCGTTGGTTCGCTATTACTTGGCGCACTAGCAGTTGCTCTGGCAGAACATGTTGTCTCTCAAAACGTAGTGCTACTCCTCGGAACAGGATTACTTGGGGGTTTGACAACAATGTCCACCTTTTCAGTAGAAACGATCCGTATGTTCGAGGAACAGCAAAGCAGTTTAGCCTTCACATATGTAGGATTAACCATGATTCTTTGCCCATTGATGGCTTTGATTGGCTGGCGACTAAGCACAATAATCACAACCTCATCCTGACCTTTAAGAATAAGAAGCGTGAGCACACGACATATGTCTACCCCGGCACTCATTGAGAAACTGAACCTAGCACTCGGCTGGGAATTACGAGCGATCAACATGTATGCTCACTATGCTGCATACATTCGCGGCATTCATAGACTCCAACTCGAACCTCATTTCACTGCAGAAGCAAATGAATCGATGGTGCATTCAAACATCGTCCGCTCTGCTATTTTGAAACTTGGAGGCATTGCAGTCACCGAGCGTAATCAAACACCGATTCGTCATACAACATCTTACTTGGAAATGCTTGCTGAATCTTTGATTACAGAAACCAAGGCTGCTGAAGTATACGGGGAACTCATTGCAATGATCGAAGAAGAAGGCGATGCTGATTTGTACGATGCTATCGAACAAATCTATCTTGCTGAGATTCGAAGCGTTGAGGAACTTCGTAGACTTGCTGAATAATCAAGCAAGGATGTTTAACATTCGCTCAAGTGCAAGAAGTGAACCTTCCTGAACCTCTTTGGAAACGGTAATTTGATTGTGTATCTCACCATCGACTAATCGTTCAAGTAAATCCATAAGATATGCTGGATGGATCATGTACATCGTTGAACATGGACAAATCTCTGGATCAAGGCACTCTATGTGCTTGTCAGGGTGTTGGTCAGCAAGTCGAGCAACCATGTTGATTTCAGTCCCAATGGCAACCTTCGCTCCTTCTTCAAGACCTGCAACATAGTTCAGAATGAATTGAGTCGACCCATTGGCATCAGCAACCTCGACGGTCTCTTTGGGACACTCAGGATGAACAACAACAACTCCATCTGGATGGCGTTGACGGAAATCTTCAATTTGAGATGGTTTGAATCGTTTATGGACTGAACAAAAACCATGCCAGAGAATAATTCGAGCAGTTGAGAGATCTGAACTCGAACCAACACCCGGAGTCCACGTAGGCATTTGAGATTCTTCGATACCCATCGCTAAACCTGTGTTTCTTCCAAGATGCTGATCTGGGAAAAAGAGGACTGCTCCATTGGGTCCTGCACGTTCGAATGCCCAATCTAGAACGCCATTCGCATTTGATGAAGTGCAGACTACACCGCCATGTCGGCCTACAAAATCCTTCAAGTCAGCACTGCTATTCATGTACGTGACAGGAACGAGGTATGACTCGCCTTCTTCTGCAATTGCTACTGGATCGTGACGATGAATCGGATCTTTCAAGTCTGTAGACGAAATCATTTCATTCCATGCTTGTTCAACGTCAACAAGTGTAGCCATATCCGCCATTGAACAACCAGCACGAATATTTGGAAGCATGACGACTTGGTCTGATGAAGTCAATATATCAGCTGACTCCGCCATGAAATGGACTCCACAGAAAATGATGTACTTCGCCTCAGAATCTGCTGCTTTTTGGCTAAGCATGAAGGAATCTCCTAAGAAATCTGCATGCATTACAATGCTATCGCGTTGGTAGTGATGGCCAAGTATCAACAAGTCATTACCCAACTGTTTCTTTAGTTCAGCAATCCTTTCGGCAATTGCTTGATCTTCAGGAGACATCGACGTTGAAGAGAAGTCAACCGCGCACATAGCCAAAGAAATCGACATGGTGTTCACCCTTGCCACTCCGCTGAATGATTTGAACCCTATGCAAACGCTGACCTTATCATAACGAGCGTTTTCGGATGGAATGATGGTCTTCATTGACGAACAACGACTTCACCTCGGAGCAGAGGCAGAAGTGTGGCGAGGTTCATGGATGGGCCAATCGGCAATTCGTAAACAACGAAGAAATCGCTCATGGAGACATCCTGACCTCGATGATCGACTTGGACGAAGACGAATGATTGCTGAGGCAAGGTTACTCGTTCGCTTGTATCGTAATGGATTAAATGTCCCACTGCTCCTTGATTGTGATATGTTTGATCAGCAATTGGTTATGAGTCACATTGAAGGTAAACCATTGATTGAAATCCTTAATGATGATTCGATTTCAGATGAAGTCGTTATGGGCATTTTGAAAAACACTGGTCAAAGCATCCGTATGCTTCACAGACTTGCCGTTGTCCATGGAGACTTATCGACAAATAACATCATCATTACTCCTCAAAATGAAGCGGTACTCATCGACTTTGGTCTTGCTCGAATTGAATACGAAACAGAATTGTTTGGAATCGACCTCCATGTTCTGTTTGAAATTCTGGGTGCATCTCATCCACATAGAAAGGATGCTATTGATGCTGTCCTCGAAGGGTATGCTACTTGCGAAGAAATTCATGGGCCTGCAAACGTTACTCCTGGCGGCCAACCTGTCGGCATGCAGGATGTATTGGACCGATTCAATCTCATTCGGACTCGTGTCCGATATCATGGTTGATGAATTCCTTCTTGTCTTCATCCTGACGTTGAATAATGTAGACAAACGTCAATACAATGAGGACCATTACAGCAAACTGTAGGACTACACTGGAATACGTTGCAAGCCCAGTTCCTCTCGTAAGCACCTTCACTACAAGTTCACCATCGTCGCCTTCTTCAAGATAAACGACACCTTCCTCAACGACGATTGGTGCGTATTGATTGATGTTGTCTGAAGTCACTTGTTCACTGATTTTTGTTTCCAAGTTGTATTGATGTATTTCCCAGTCGAGATATTGTTCGAGAGGATTTGTCGGGTCAAGATGATCACGCCCTTCCCAAACAAGGTACTCATAACCAATTGAAATATTGTTGATTGGGAATTTCGCATCAAATGGCATTGTCTGTTGAACAGTTCCACGGTCATAGAGAACCAGCCTGTTTATCGCAGAAACATTGACGATTGTAGCAATGTAATTTTCATTGAAAGCTATGTCGGTAATCGAAGCGTTTTGATAATCGACAGTCAATCCCCATTCTTCTAACGTGAGGTCTTGATCCTCACTCGATGTCGCATTCATGACGATGTTTTGTGTTCCAGAAAGACCAATTGTTCCAATATGAATCGTTGTTGGCATCTCCTTCGAAATCATCACAAGTTCATTTCCTTGTACCGAAATCATATCGATTGTTTGACCCTCTGGGAGCATCGGTAAAACAATGGTTTCCCCATCGACATTGACAGCTTTGATTTCATCGTTCGATGTGTAGAGAACAACGGGTTCGCCTTGGATGTTAGTCAGCTCTAAACCATCCACGCTGGCTTGGCTTAGCACAAGTAAAGATTGATCAGGATTATTCAGATCCACAAGCATAATCTCTGAACTATTGGCCATTACCAAATAATTCTCTTTCAGTGCATACAATGAATCAACGTCCATTATCGGTTGCATAACAATGATTGCATCGTCGGATGATGAAAGATTGTGCACGAGAACAATCGCAACGCCGGATTGGTTGTCAAGCGTGGCAAGCCACCCATCAGATGCAACCGCTCCTTGAGCAGATTGAACTCCCTCAGCAGGAAGATCTTTGTTCGTAAGATCCCATGTAATTACACCAGCAGTGAGAATGAGGACAACGACAATCAAGGTACCTGTTTCTTTGCTTGTTGGTTTTAACAACTTGAGGGAGAATTTTTTACTCCTGTTGTAGACAAACTTTAGCGAATGAATCGGACGGGTTAGAATTGTTGCAAGACGACTGTTGATGGTTCGTTCATCAAGAACGTTCCATACAGCAGTATTCGATTTGTCAACCATTCGGACTGTGAGTGCACCAATCATCATTCCTCCAATAATGTCTGAAAACCAATGAATTCCAAGGTATACGATACTGAATGCAGTGATGATGATGTAGATCAGAGTCATGTTTTGGAAACGCTTCCAACGACCATCGTGATCATGCTTCCTGAAGGTAAGCCATATCGAAAATGGCACTGCAATGTGAAGAGAGGGCATGCAGTTTGAAAATGCATCAATTCTTCTAAACCATGTTTCAATTTCAGGATTGAATGTATAAGCAATAGCATCCATATCTTCGATGTAAAACCCAGTAACCCGAACATTGAAGAAAAGATAGAATGGAATGGCAAGGATGTAGACCCATGCGATACAGAGGGCGATTCTATCTGCCATCCATCGATCATCAAAGTAGGCGACATAGAAGATAGATGCATACGTTATGAACATAAATCCAGCGATGTAGAAATGAGTCATGACGCTATCAAGCCAATCTGCTCGGAACGTTTCTTGTACCCAAACAACAAGATCTCCCTCGATAGCATAGATGTAAGGAGTCATATCAATTCCAGTACGAGCCATGAAGATTCGATCGATTTGATCGAGGAAATCCTTGGCATTGTAGATTGAGAGGGCGAGAAGGAGATGCAGCCAGTATCGACGAATGAAATCTACAAATCCAGTCAACGTCATGTTGGCCCATGGAGGCTTGAAGTACGGCATTGCAAAGACGCCAACGGCCAATGCACTGATGAGCCAAGTGAGATAAACACCATCCATGAAGAGACCTCCTTGTTCATGTGCTGCAGCCTTGCATTGAAGAAACCTGCACCTGCTAAACGCCTAGAAAAGGCGAATCACCATGCTCCGTGAACGTAAGGGCGTCCACGATCGGGGTCATTTCGATGTGCTAAGTCCCATATTCTCTCAAATCGGTAGATACCACTTGAACATCCAGTAGCCCATTCAAACGACAGAGCATAATTCCCTACAGTTTGGACCGTTGGCTTTTGCTTAGGTAATGCTTCAACTGTACGACGCAATTGCATACTCGTATCATCTTCGTTACGCAGAGGAGAGCATTTTGCACAAGGACAGGCGTGGCGAAGATCATCATAAGTTACAACAAATGAGGTCCCGTCTTCGTAGGTGAGTTCCATGTCTATGTCTCTGCGCTCAAGTTTGCGCAATTCGAGAATTTCTCCTGCCATTGTATCACATCAAATAATTTCCAAACTCGACGATGAACTGTTCGCCAATTGTGATTGTATTGATGAGACGACTTTAGAAAATGCAATCGCAGAAGCTCCTTCTGGCTCACTAACGATACGATGTACACCATCGTCTCCACCTCGGACAAATCCTGGATCAAATGGAAGAGCACCTAAGAAAGGTACACCAAATTCCTCTGCGGTTGAACGTCCACCACCTTCTTTGAAAATATCGAGTGTAATGTTGAATTTCCCTTCATCATCGCATACTGCACTGAGAGTTCGCCCCGCTGGTGCAGCAATTTCAACCGTGGAACCTGGAGTTCCTTTGCCATGGATTGTGTATCCACTCATGTTTTCAACAACTCCCAATACAGGAACTTTCAGAGATGAAGCAAACGAGATTGATTTTCTGCTGTCAAGCAGGGCAACATCTTGAGGCGTAGTGACGATGACCATTCCATCGATATCTGGGAGTGATTGAGCTACAGTCAACGGTTCATCGGAGGTTCCTGGTGGGAAGTCAATGATCAGATAGTCCAGTTCTCCCCATTCGACATCGCCAATAAATTGTTGAATCGCTCCGAGTTTAATCGGACCTCTCCAAACAACAGGTGTATCTTCATCTTCGAGAAGGAATGCCATGGAGATGACTTTGACCCCAAGGTGTCCTTGAGCAGGGTGGATGCGTCCGCCTTCAACGTGGAGTTTTCGACCGTCAAGCCCCATCATTTTCGGGACGTTCGGACCTGTAATATCGATATCGAGGATTCCTACTTTGTGGCCTTGTTGTGCCAAAGCAACTGCAAGTCCTGTTGAGACGGTTGACTTTCCAACACCGCCTTTTCCAGAAAGAACCATGATCTTATGCTTAATGTTCCTACCAATCTCAGCCATTGACATCTTTCGCTTCATTTGAGCATAAGCCTGTTCCATCTGCTTCTGTTGTGCAGGGTCTGGAGCGTTTGCGCCTTCTCCAGAAGGTTCGTTTCCAGGAGTATGCATCGACACGGGGGAATCCGACATAGCCTAAGCAAGTAGGTGGGCTTTTTCAAATCACGCTTTTGCTTTGCAGACCGTATCGAAGGAACTGATGCGTCACAACTGCGATGAGTGGAAACATCAGAATCATCCAACTCCATTGCATGCCAGCGTATGCCCACCCCAATCCAATAGAAAGCGGAAGGGAGATGAATGAACCAATGCGGAAAGCATCTCTGCGAACAGATTGTGTTGAATCAATGAGGAAAATCAAAAACGTCCCGCCAAGGAAGAGTGTTTGCAGCGTAATCATCATCACTATGATTCGAAACAGAAGATCGGCGCCATTTGCTGCAGCGACAATATGAGCGATGAAAAGTGTCGTAAAGATCACGGCCGAATAAAGAACCGTTCGGCGAACCTCTGGCTGCATGTTTCCCACTACAATGCCGAAGTTCAAGAGTCTCACTATTGAGAAGACTTCAAGTCTGATGGACCGTTTGAAAGACCATGCGCCTCTTATTTGTCTGCGTTGGTAATTCATGTCGTTCACAAATGGCTGAAGGTATTGCTCGACACCTCGGCCATGAAGCGGCAAGTGCAGGAACACATCCTGCGAGTCAAGTTTCTGCCCATGCACTAACGATTCTTGCATCCAAAGGAATTGATACCAGTGTGCTCAAGCCTAAGTCTGTAGATTTGTTCAAGGCTGAAGATTTTGACATGGTCATTTCGATGGGCTGTGGCGTATCCTGCCCTGCAATGAGAATAGATCAAGATTGGGGATTGGATGATCCTGTTGGGCAATCGCTTTCAGTCTTTGAACAGACTGCTGTAGAGATAGAAAGGCGTTTGAAATTGCTTGAATGATTACTCTTCTTCATTGACCATATCGCCTTCACCGATAATATCAATCGCAATACTGCTAACGGTTTTCATGCGATCATCGTCGCCTTTTAATTCAACAGAGGACGTTTCGATTGAGTCAATTGTAATCGATAGCGGCAGCCGTGATGCAGTGATACCGTGCCTTCTACGACATATTTCTGCAACATCAACCGCTCGACTAATTGCCGAACCGCGTGCTTGTAGTTTGATGTGACGATGCCCTTCATCCATGGCCATGACCACAGCCTTCACATAAGCATAGGATGGTTTCTTGCCCACGAATACGACACGAGGTTCTGACATGAATATCCCAACGAACCACGACTATGTAAAATCTGTTCAATCAAATCTTGGTGCGAGCGCCGGGACTCGAACCCGGGTTCAAGCGTTGGCAACGCTCGGTGATAACCACTACACTACGCTCGCAG
>CAXDRT010000066.1:0-8631 GCA_963991835.1 uncultured euryarchaeote | reverse complement strand
CTCCAACCTTTGGTGCTCCAAATTCAGTGATCGAAGAAGGAGACTCTATGTCAACGATTGACCGTCATTCTCTGCTCACTGCTCGGCGCAACGAATGGGTTACAATTCTCGATGCTGCGCTTGTTGAATCTGGTCTTGCTGATGCTTGGATTTCGGAACAATTGTCAACTGCAGCTGATGTACGTTGGGCAGACTCTTCCCCACGGAGGCCGCGTATTCATCATAATGGACCATTGAAAGACCCCCATCATCCCTTCGTACAAGCAACGGGTAGAGTTGTTGAAATTCTTGACAAACCTCTCAACCAAGAAAACATCGATGAAGTTGTATCGACGGCACTGGAAAATGATATCTCCGCAATGACCATTCGAATGAGCCTAGACGCGTCTATTCAACCAAAATTACAAGGCAATATTGACCGCCAATTGAAAAGGAGGCAAGGACGAAGGAAGGCGTTTTTGACCAAACATACAGGTTCAAACCATCTCCTTTTTTGTGTTCAGAGTGAGAAAAAATCTGAACGGTGAAATCGGACACCTGCATCGCGGTCTTGATATAGGGGTTGTTGGTCGGAAAACTGCTTGACATCATGTCGCATCGTATAGGTGAACTTCAATGGCAAAATCAAAGGATGAAGAACTAGGAGATGATTTCTCATACATTCTCCGTATGGCAGATACCGATATGGACGGTCTCAAACCGCTGTCCTCAGCCCTCACCTCCGTCAAAGGAATCGGTGTACGAAGCGCTATTCAAATCTGCATCACAACTGGTTTTGATCCTGCTCGAATGGCAGGACACCTCTCTGTGGAACAACAAGAAACTCTTCGACTTGCCATCGAAGACTTTGTCAACACTGTTCCATACTGGATGGTTAACCGTGCTGCTGATATCGAAACCGGTAACGACATGCACTTGACCGGTCAAGAAGTCAAACTTACACTCCAAGAAGACATCAACCGTCTTCGTACCATGAAGTGCTACCGTGGTGTTCGCCACGCTAGCGGTAACAAGGTCCGTGGTCAACGCGGACGAAGCAACGGTCGTGGTGGCCTTACACTCGGTGTAAGCAGGAAGAAGGAATGAGGAGTGATTTAGTATGGGTGAACCAAAGTTTTCTAGACCAAAATTCGATACTCCTCCACATCCATGGAAGAAGGCTCGAATCGAAGAAGAGCACCTCATTCAAGCAAATCACGGCTTGAAGAACATGCGTGAAATCTGGAAGGCAAAGTCCCAACTTCGCCGTCATCGCCGACAAGCTATGCGTTTGATTGGTACACTCGACACCTCTGAAGGCCATGGAATGCGAGAGAAGGACGACCTTCTTCGTTCACTCCACCTCAAGGGACTCATCACCCAAGACGCTATTCTTGACGATATTTTGTCTCTATCGGCGGAAGATATCCTACAGCGCCGCCTGCAAGCTCAAGTTTACTACAAAGGATTTGCATGCTCTATGAAGCAAGCGCGTCAACTTGTAACTCACGGCCATATCTGCATTGGCGATCAAAAAGTGACCATTCCTTCCTACCCAGTCAACCGTGACGAGGAAGAAGTCATTCAATACCATCCTTCGAGCGATCTCAACAACCCAGAACATGAAATCCGTAAGGCAATTGACGGACGAAAGGAAATGGCTGAATACGCTGAAGAAGAAGTTGATCCAGAAGCAACAAAACCGTTTGCTGATGAAGTTAACGAAGCTGCTGAAGTTGCACCAAGTGCAGAAGCAGAAGTTGAAGACGGAGGTGAGGCTTGATGTCTCGTAAAGCAATCGTCAATATTTTTTCTTCTTACAACAACATTCTCATGACAGCAACAGATCTAACTGGTGCTGAAACCATCGGAACATGTTCTGGTGGACAAGTTGTCAAGTCTTCCAAAGACAGTGGTGGCCAATTCGCTGCTACTCGTGCTGCAGAACGTCTTGCTGACACACTCAAGGAAAAAGAGTTCACTCAACTCATCATCAAGTACCGTGCACCAGGTGGCAACAAAGCCAACAACACTGGTCCAGGTGCTCAAGCAGCTATTCGTGCTCTTACTCGTGCTGGTATGACCATCACTCGAATCGAGGATGTAACACCAATCGCTCACGATGGAACAAAGAAAAAGGGCGGACGTCGCGGACGTCGTGTCTGAACTGGAGGAATTGAAATGAAGGCAAGTGTCGTAGATGGATGGCCAAAAGGAAGCAGTATGAAGATTCTCATTGAAGGAACAGATGCTGCACAAGTGAACGCACTACGTCGTGCTATTATGGCAGACGTACCTAAGATGGCGATCAGCAAAGTTATGTTTACTCTCGGAGTTAACCAAGACAACAATCGTGGAGAAATTTTCGAATCGGTCAATGCACTTCCTGATGAAGTGATTGCTCATCGATTGGCAATGATTCCTATCCCAACACATCCTGAAGAAGGTATGTTGCACCCAGATGAATGTGAAACCTGTATGAACCTTGCAGAAGATGACAAAGGCTGTCCTACATGCCAAGTTCTCTACACACTCAACGTTCAAGGTCCATCTTCAGACAGTGACGAACCTCACCGAGTTGTTTATGCAAAAGACCTGACCAATGTTTCAGACCCATTGTTCGATATCTCTGAAGAGATGCAATCAATCCCGTTGACGTATCTCGCTCAAGGGCAATTCCTTGAATTCATTGCGTTCGCAACACTCGGACGTGGACGAGAACATGCAAAGTGGGCTGCTGCATCAGCCGTAACCTTCCAACCTCTCTGCGAAGCTGAACTAAAGAAGCCAAAGAAGGCTGAAGTTCTGTTTGGACTCGATCTTTCTACTACTGATGGTCGCCCAATCGATGCTAAGTTGTTTAAGAGCAAGAAGTGCACCGATATTGCAACAGTTCTCGACCTCGAGAAGGCACTGCACCAAGTCGGTCCAGGTACTGGACGAGATGGTGACTTTGATGATGCAATCGTTCTCAATCAAATCGAAGGAAGTTATGTCTTCTCATTCGATACTGATGGATCAATGCCTGGAGCAACCGTCTTTAATCTTGCACTTGAAGAATTGAAGAGCCGTTTCCAAAACATCAGCGACGACCTCGGTCGAGCCTTCGCTTGAGCCGACAAGCAGCGGATTTTTCCGCCATCTTGATGCCTGTTGATGAGGTGGACACGTTATGGCAACAGTTCGTGTCGGTGGTCACATCACCTTACTGTTCTCAATCCATGATGATGCAATTCTTCCCCGAAACCAAGGAAGTCGAGGTGCAGGGATGTGTCTTGAGAAGGGTGTTGTTGCAACCATTGAACCAAATGGACAAGCTGAACCTGAAGAACAAGGTCAGGAAATGGCTGGTTGGCAACGTGATGTTCTCGAAATCAAAGGCAAAGGCAATACTGATGTGAGCATTTCATGTCGAGGAGAGGTGTTTGAAGGTCAAACACAGATGTATGTTGATCTGATTGATGAGTTACGAAATGCCCGCCTTCTACCAACAGATACTCATTATTCACTGACCATTGATTTAGAACTTCCAGTAAGTCAAGGATTTGGTATGTCAGCAGCGGGCCTATGCGCAACAGCTCTTGCTTGTTTTGAAATGACCAATCAAGGATCTATTGAACAATACTTTCGCATTTCACATCACATTGAACGAAGATATCGAGGCGGTCTTGGTGATGTGCTCGGTCTCTATGTTGGTGGCGTAGAATTACGAACAGTGCCTGGTTCTCCTCCAAGTCCAGGGTCAGCTCGAAGTTTTGGGGTTCAAACCCCAGTTCTTCTCGTTTGGAAACCAGGTGGATCGAGACATACATCGGAATACATCGATCACCCTGATTGGAAAAAGACAATCACAAAGGCAGGAGACCAGGCCGTGAACGTCCTATCTGAAATGACATGGGACGAAACGGTATGGCCGAAATTATTGCAAGAATCTCAAACGTTTGCAACCGCTTCCAAGATGGTTGAAGAACCAACACGTCGAGCTTTACTTGATTCGGTCCGTTCAGTCATCCAATCACATCAACTCCAAACAAATATTCGGATTCGTCTCTGTATGCTCGGAACTTCTTGTGTTCTCTTACCCACTCATCTGAACAAACCACTTTCAGAAGAGACGTTCAGTGCAGTAGCATCTGAACTCGAACAACATGGGTTTAGCGTGGAGTTGACGTCGCTGAAACCATCAAGAATAAATCAAGATTGAGCATCAAGGTCAGTCAAATCCAAGGGACTTGCATCCAACATCAAGACTCCTGGGAGAAAGAGGTTTTCTGAGAAACTATGTCGGAATACGATCGCTCCACTTCCCCATTCATCGATGTAACGCATCATTTGCTTCTTCATCTTCTTCCGTTGAAATTCAACATCAGCACCATAGAAATGCTTAGCATCAATCCAAGCAACAGGTTCTCCATTAATGGTGACATGATCGAGGAAGAGGATATCAGGAGTGACCTTTGGACGGCCATGATCAACAGATTGCTCCTTGACCAATTCTGGCTGACGTCGTAATCGAACACCTTGGGCTTCAAACCAGTCCGCTAGGATGTTTTCGAAGAGATCTGCTCGAAGATGCGTTTCGCTTTGGTCGACATTCGATACGCGATCTGCTTCTTCTGCACTTTCAAATTCAGAACGTTCACGTTCAGAGAATCGGGAAGGTGCTTTGAACGATTCTTTGATCTTCGTCTTGGACCATCCCTTCTCGCCAAGAATTGTTCGAAAGATGTTCATTGGAGGAAAGTCGTATTTCTTTGAGAGTTCGACAATACTTGTTCCCTGTTTGTAATCCTGAAGCATCTGCTTACCTTTTCGCTTCATGCTATGGTGCCCATACACTGTCTTCTGTTGGAGCAAGGCTGATCTCAATGAGAGTGCTTGTTCGACAGCAATCGAGGTTGATTTTCCAAATTCTGCGATTTCATCCACACGGTCGTCATCTACCCAGCCGAATTCTCCTCGACGAACGACATAATTTGCCATTCGTTCTTCATCACCGAGGTTTACTGGATTGCATTTCCATTCAAATGAAAAAGACTTGGGCTCTTCCATTTCATCGGGGAAGCCTATTGGTTGAACGCCCATGAATTCGTAATCAAATCGCTTGTTGGCCTTCGTTCTGAATGTTTCAATATCCTTCGCAGACTGCTGGATAAGATTTTCTTTTCTTGGACCACCATAGCGTCGCTTCTTCTGTTGGCGATTACCTCCACCCCGTCGATTGTTGCCACGACGTTGTGTCATATACGGCAACGAACGCCGACCGTCCTTGAACACATCGTTGTTTTTTGTTGAACCAGAGTCGCAACAAATTGATGAACTGGCAGTGTCTCAGATATTCATGCTTCGGCCAATATCTGTCCTAATTCTACTTCTTTTAGCGACTGTATTTGTTCCAGAACCCTTTGAATTAAGAGATTCAGAAATTGTTTCTTCAACAGAGGAAGGGAACGCGACATTGGGTTGGGTGATGTCGGTTGGTGGGTTTAATGAAGACTGGATCAACGATATCGTGCCATTGGCCAACGATACAGTTGCTATCGGTGGTGCGTTTGTTTCATCGATTCTGATCGGAGAAAACGGCCATGATTCAAGCCAGATTTGTGAAACAGGTAGTTGTAACGACAAAGATGGTTTCATTGCCTTTTCAAATGAATCCAATGAATGGAATTTCAGTATTGGATTTGGAAGTTCAGGCGTGGACCAAGTCGACTCCATTGCAATGCTTAGTGACGGTGACCTCATTGTTGGAGGAAGCTACTGTTTAGGCAGTGCAGGTATTGGTTGCAACATGACTCTTGGCGAGTTACCGACTCTAAGTAAGGAAGAAACAGAAGACGAAGGAAATGCATTCTTGGCCAGATACGACATGGAACTCGGATGGATTTGGGCTATTTCGATTGGGAACAGTAACGATCTCTTTGTCTTGGATTTGTATGTTGATATCTACGATACAATCCATGCAAGTGTTTTCTTCCGCGACATTCTCGATATCGATGGAACAATATTCCTTGGTTCTTCCGAGCCAGGTATTGCTTTGATGATGTTTGATGAGAACGGAGTTCTTGAATCAGGTCATACTGCAATGTCGGACTTGGGTATTGATCCATTTGGAGGGTTTTGTCAAAATTCAGTTGGAGAAACATTCCTTGCATTGACATTTGTTGGTGAGATCTCCTTTGAAGAATCGGGTTCGGCTGAGTCGATTGGTGGCAGTGACATCGTTGTTGCAAAATACAATGAAGATGATTGGCAATGGTTCCAGCATGCAGGTGGGGAAAGTGATGATCGAACATATGGATGCATACCAGGCAACGATCAATCCATCCAAGTGTATGGAAATTTTGACGGTAATGCTACGTTCGGAAATGAATATACTGGGCCCTCGCAATGGGTTGACGGATACATCGCAACACTCGACAACCTTGGTTTCTGGGATGGCGTTACCACTGAAGGTGGCTACGGTTACGATTCGTTCAATGCAGCCTATCGAACTGCATCAGGTTCGGCTATCTTTGCTGGCGTAACGACTCAGGACTTTACGCTTGGTTCAGAAGTTCTCGTCTCTTACGATCAAGATACGAGCTATTATGGGACGGATATCTTCCTTGCAGAGAAACACTGGTCGGGAACATGGGATTGGGCTCTAATCGGTGGAAGCGAAGGCCAAGATGATGTTTACGAGATTCACCCTTCCTCAGAGGGAGGGTCCTTAGTCGCCTTTTCGTACGAAGATTCGGGTACCTTTGGCTCCCATAACATCACCTCTGTAGGATGGTATGATGGTGGCGTTTGGCACTATGAAACTGATATTGATGGAGACGGGATTCTTGATGGAATCGATAATTGCCCGCGTGATGCAAATTCTTTGCAACTGAACTTTGATGGTGACGAACAAGGAGATGAATGCGATTCAGATGATGATAACGATGGTATTGCAGATGACCTCGATGCGTGTACACAAGGCCAACTTGGATGGTCGAGTACGCAATGGACAGACCATGACAGTGATGGCTGCCGAGATTTAGACGAGGATTTCGATGATGATAATGACACTGTATTTGATCACCTCGACTCCTGTCAAAAAGGCCCAATAGGTTGGATTTCAACTCCAGAGACTGATATTGAAGGTGATGGATGTTCGGATTTTGATTCCGATGGAGATGGTTTAGTCGATCAAATGGACAACTGCCCGACTATGGAAAACGAAGGCCAGGAGAATCTTGACAACGACAATTTCGGTGACATCTGTGATTCTGATGAAGATGGTGATGGCATTGCAAACACCGAAGATTTGTGTCCAAGAGATCTTGGCGTATGGAATTCTGAAGTATTCAACGACTGGGACCGAGATGGCTGTCTCGATAGTCTCAATGACTTCGATGACGACAATGATGGTACCTTGGATATGATGGGGTCAACACCAATTGATGAATGTCCAAAAGGAGTCATAGGATGGAATTCTTCAGACCGTACTCTCGATTGGGATCAAGATGGCTGCCACGATGATGGTGAAGATACCAATGATGATAATGATGGATTTGAGGATGAATACGACCTCTGTCCTCGAGGACTGATTGGTGCAGTTATGGCTATTGACGATGCAGATGGAGACGGATGTGTCGATGGTGTGGAAGACATTGATGATGACGCAGATGGCGTCCTCAATGAAGTGGATTTGTGTGAGCGAACACCGTTGAGTACCATCGTTGATGGCGATGGATGTTCTGCTCTCCAAGCAGATTCTGATTTGGATGGTGTTCTCAATGCAGACGATCTTTGTCCAGTCACAGCTGTTGGTGAACAGGTCGATTTGGATGGCTGTAAAGTTATTGTAAACAACGATGCATCAAGTGGAGGCGAATCCTCTTCCTTTGGAATAAATCAGATTCTCATTGTCCTTGCTTTACTTCTTGCAATCGTTGCAGGCTTCATGACATTCAAGCCGATTAAACCACAATCTGCGCCAAAATCACTCCCTGCTGTCCCTCAGCCCATGGCTCAACAATCATTTGTCACACATTCAATGGACGTTGGAACATCTGAAGAATAGTCTCAAGCATAGATGAACGCAGGTGACAATGGAATCGCAACGCCTGCTTTTCCAGTTGTATCCTCATCGCTTTCACCATGAACAACAACAACACGATCAAGACCGAGTTCGGTTGCTATAAAGTCTGTACTGTTTCGATATACGCTGGTTTCTTCAAGATTTGAGAGAAGAATTCGCTTCTTCTCATCATCCCACTTAAACACTTGAGGGAGCATACGCTTGTTCCAGAAACCGAGTCGTTCTCCGCGATGTTCGCCTTGAGCAAGATCTGCTTGGGTAAGGATTCCCATGAACGACTTGACATTGTCTCCTTTTGCAAGATGTTCGAGTGCCATTTCAGCCATTTCGTAACGCCATGGTGCTGCTGTCACAATGGTGAGTGATGTTGCCTCTCCATCGAGATGACGTTCTGCAACACTGCGAACCTTACGTGCTTGTTCAAGGAGATCACGAAGGAGTGTTTCTCCGTCAAGAAGTTCTTGATCCTCAAGTGAACATGGAGCCATCTCTGCGAACGTATGAGCAGCGAGAAGACCATCTCCTCCCAAATAGGACCACCAATCTTCAGCAAGGTGAGGTGTTGCGACTGCGATCATATG
>CAXDRT010000065.1:0-8633 GCA_963991835.1 uncultured euryarchaeote | reverse complement strand
GTAATGGGTTTGGTTGAGGTATAGTTTGAGGCGGAGCGGGAATGACGATCGGAGGGGCGACCGGGGGGACTTCCTCCTCATTTTCCTCATTTGAAGCAGGCTCCATGGGCGGCTGGGTGTTCGGTGATGTTTCTTCAATCGCAGGTATAGGTGGACCTACTGGGATCTCCGTGATGACAGGCGCTTCTAACTGCATAGGCTGCGGCGTAGGAATTGGCGATCTCAAACTGGCATGCAATTCATCAATTGGGGTTGAATCAATATCTCCTGTTTTCATGTATTCAGCTAATGTAGGGCCGATTAAAGCCATACTCGCCCTAAATGTAGGTTTGAAAACACCGACTAAATCGAGATCAAAGGTGTGGGTGCTTCCACATGAAGAAAATACGAGACGATGTTTTTCGAGGATTTCAGGAGCAGATTTTATTCCAAGCAATATCGCTGAAACTCCCAAAATCATCGTCATTTGAAATGGGAAAAGGCACAGTATCAAGCCAATGAAGAAGAGTCCCCCGCTTATTGCCACATCTACAACTCTCGGCTTTTCAACGAGATGTTGAAAACCAGTTAATTCACTATCCAGAACCATCTTCAGGTCTATTCTTGGAACTCCGTCCTGATGCATTTTTGTTTCAACAATACGAAACAATCCTTCTCCTACAATGATCGAAGTCGATTCAAGACCATCTTTCGATTCAGCCATTGTAAACTCAACAACGTCTTCATCGTTATTCAAGAAGAGAGGTTTGGCCCTGATGGGAAGAGCAAGAACATCATAGGTTTCCTTTTCTTCAATAACGAGGTCTTCAATTTGACGTTCGTCTTCTTCTTCAGTCGGGGCAGTAGTTTCTACCACATCATCATCTGAATCTTCGCCCCAAGGCGTCTCGACAAGCGTGTCCATACAACGGTCTAAGACAAATCAGACCATCAACGTACCTCATCAACGATGCATTTCAGAGAACCAAGATTTTGCGGCCCCATCTTTGCTGAAGCCTTTACCAGGTTTGGTTCCAATAACAGTTTCAATTGAAGCCTCAGAAGCGATTTCCTGTAGGCGTTCGTTAACTGGGCCGTTGATGATAAGGACCTTGACGCCTTCAGTAGCCGTAGCAGTCTTAGCGATAGCAGCTGCGCCCATTTCTTCACCAACACTTCCGTCAGCCAAGACGAACATAGCCTTGTTTTTGCCAAGCGCATCGAGGTGATCAAACATTTCTTGGATTTCAGCAGGTGCAACTTCAGTTTCAAAAACTTCAGGCATTTCTTCTGCCCATTCTCCTTTATCTGAACCACCATGCTTTTCTTTGTCTTCCTTGTCTTCCTTAGCCATTCTTTTCTCGAATTTGGCAACCTCTACTTTCATTGAAAGTGATTTAGTAATCGTCTTTTGTGGAAGCAACTCCCATTCCTGGCCTTTTGGTGCCTGGGCAACAAAGTCAACACGTAGTACAGCATGAAGTTGACGGAAGAGCATCTCTCCACCACGGTCTCCATCGATAGCCAGTGTAACGGATTCTTTTCCATTTGCAAGATCAATGAGCTCCTGCTTGATGTCTCCTGCCCCATCTGCACTGATGGCGTTCTTTACGCCGCAATTGAGAAGGTTGATGACATCATTACGGCCTTCGACAATAATGAGTGAAGATGAACTCTGAACGTTTGGTCCACATGTAAGTCCATGGTAGTTGGTTGCAGTTCCTACAGTAAGGACTGAGCGAACTTCTTCGACAACTGTTTTGCTAGCAGCCTCGCCAGAGTTGACAAGTTGTAGCAGCAGTTCTTTTGCACGGTCAACAACAGCTGTTCGCTTTGTTGCACGAACATCTGAGATTTCTACAACAGTGATTTTCGCTTGGCACGGGCCAATACGATCGATTGTTTCGAGAGCAGATCCAATAATTGCAGTTTCGACATTGTCCATACTACTCGGTATGAGAATGAGACCATGCACCTTGCCACCCTTTGTTTCTGTTTCAACATCGACATGCCCTACACGAGCAGTTCTTTGCAATTTTCGTAGTTCAAGTTCATCGCCAAGTAGACCTTCAGTTTGGCCCATAATTGCGCCAATGATGTCCTTGCGTTGAACGGTTCCGTTTACTTTGATATCGGCTTTGATGAGATACTTCATCGCCTTTCCTTGTTTATTTCCTGAATGATTTTTTCGAGCCAGATTAATTCCTCCTTTCGGCTTCCTCAAAGACAGTACTTTTCCGCCCCAATTAGGCGATACAGTACAATGGTTTCACGCAAAGCGGTTAACCAAGTGAATGTGATTCGGCAATTTATCCTATACTCTCCCCCTTTTCAAGGCTGCGGCTGTAAAAAGGAGAATTCGAATGATTTGTCAATCTTTAGGAAGAGTCGAAGAACGGTCTTCTAGATCGTCTCTCTTTTCTTTACTGAGAAATGGTAGATACGGGTCTTCATCTCCCATATTATTCTTCCATGCTTCCATTGCACGGGCCCATATCTCTTCATCAGCATTCCATTCCAACCATCTCTCGATGAAAGCAACGTGGCGCTGAACATCTTCATCTTCTGGAGCCAAATGCTTCAACAAAAGGTTTGTTTGAGCTAAAACCAATCCCATCGGTGGTGCAATAAGGTATACTCCAAACGGATTTCGTTCTGTTGAAATAGTCAAATGTTCTTTCCACAGACCGAATCCAACATCGTAAATATACCCAATCAAGAACACACTAAGGAGGACAATAACGCCAATCAACATGAGGCCAAAATACGTTGAGGAAATACCGAGTATTTCATCTGAAAAACAAAGAGTACCGTCACAATTATCATCAAATCTCCAGCTGACATAAGGCCAAATAATCAATGTTAGCGTTGTTGTCCAAAAGGCCATAGAAATAACCGCTTGAGATTGTTGAAGGCGCCAATACTGACGCATGATTACCTTCTTCATGGTTTAACGAAAGCCGAACAATATATTGTTTCACCGCTTCCTTTATTCACAAAACATAATTTTTCAACGTTAAAAAAGAATACAGCATCTCACACCGTAGCCGAATTAATCACCAAGAAGGTTGATGGTCTATTAGTGAAACCAAGCACCATGGAAGAGTTGGGTTCTTCATTGAAACCGTTATCGGAGATGATCAATGAACACTCTACGCGGGGAGGATTCTAACGATGGACATCAAAGAGGCTTACGGAGATAGAATCAACCCGGTTTCAATCAATTTAGAAACTCTACAATTCCTCAAAGAATACATCGATAATAATGAGGTGGCTAGCATACTTGAGTTTGGTAGTGGAGTCTCCACCGAATTTTGGTCTGAGCAATTACCACAAGCCCACCTCATCTCCTTTGAAAACAGTAGGAGATATCGAAAAATTACAGCGTCTAGAATTAGTAAACAGGCAGGCAATATTCATGTCCGTTTCGGGCCGTTGAGGTTAATGAAACTCTTTGGCCGCCGCTATATCTCTTACAAAATAGGCTCCTATCTTAGGAAGAATGCTCCCAAATCCTTTGATTTAGTATTGGTTGATGGCCCTCCTGGTTTTCTTTATTCTAGAGAAGCAACAATATTGCAAGCAATTGATCATATAACCGAAGATACCCAAATAATACTCGACGATGCTGAAAGAGACGTGGAGAAATCTACAATCGAACGCTGGTCCATGATGTTCGATATGCATGAATTACAATATCACAAAATGGGGAACAAGGAGATAGCATCATTTCGTATTTCGCCAAAACCAAAATTAGCGAAAATGCCAGAGTCGCCGAATCACAAAATGGGTAAAACAATCAGACTATTGTTGACTTTCCACAAGCAGAATTTCATGCATAACCTCTGGTTGTTGAAAATGCGATTACTCAACAAGGAACCTTTCCCGGACCAGAAAATGGTCGAGGAAGAAGCAACGGAATAAGTACGCTAAAGAGTTCATTTCCAATCAAAGTAATAGGGTCAAACCGCGTTAAAATGTTTAACATATTCATCAAGGAAAACCCATCAACTCCCGAATTCCACCGCATGGTTTCAAGAAGAAGGTGCTCATAGCAAAACCGTGTCGGACTCAAATATACACCGTCTCGCTGCCTTTCGCAGTACGATAGAGGTGATGCTTGCAGACGGTATTCTGACACGTGAAGAGAAGCGCCTCATCATTCGCCTATCATCCTGCTTGAACCTTGAATCACACCAACCCGCTGAGATATATCAAGCAATTATTGATGATAAAGAGACGGATAAGGGTGACAAATTAACCGAAGAAGAGCAAAGGGAAGTGTACAAAACAATCTTCGAGATTGCAATTATCAACGCATCACTATCCAAGGACGAATTCAGAGTTATGGCACATCTTCGCACTATCTTTTCAATTGACGATGAAGAACATCAACTCGTAGAAGATGAACTCCGAGATATGGTGAGAGAGCGATTCGAAGATCCAAATGTTGTGGAAAAAACACTCAACACACTTCGTGATTCAGTACGACTCGTCACGACATTGTTCGACAATGTGCGAAAGAAAAACCATGGTGAAAATTAATGGAGACGCCATCTCTTGATGCGTTTCTTGATGAATTTGCAGTATTGCCAAAGCGGAAGAAAGCCGTTTTGAAATTACTCAGGGAAGCGTACACTTACGGCGTACCCGGAATTATAACCAAATCTATGACAGACAGATTAGCCTTGTCAGGACAATATACCTTCCACATAGGTACGCCTGATCCAGAAATGAGAAGGATTGCATCTTGGATGTTAACGATTGAACCGAATCGGAAACGAGTCGCAAGATTAATTCCTAAAATTTGGACTCGGCATGGCCGTGAGGATTTGAAGCTGGTGGGATTGTTACTAGCAAATATGTCCGATGAAGAACTCGAAGAGGATGGATGGACAGTACTTCTTCAGTTAATCCAGGATAAGATTGCAGTTGAAGCATTCCTCGAAATTTCAGAAGAATTGGTACGAGGCGGGAGAACCTTACCAAATGAATCTTGGATTATTGATGCATCAAATCAGAGTAAAACATGGCATCAACTTATGATTTTACTCTTATCAATTGATGAAACTCATGCTGAAAATCATCTTGCATTAATTGAAACAGCAGCAAAGGGAGGGGAATTGTTTGAAAGAATTCGCAAACGTCTTCTTCAGCGAATATCTTGATGACCCTGCTATCTATCGTAGAGCATGGTCGAGCGGTTTTTGCCTACAGAAGATCCTGTACTTGAACAGGTTCTGACATGGACAGTCGAACGGGATGCCCGTGATGTGCGCAGGCTGCTTGAGTGGCTTCCACAAGCTCGTTCCAGTCGCGAACGCCAAGCTCTCTTAGATCGAGTTCGAGATCTACTCGACGAACTCGAACAAGCAATGAGCGCCCTTGACGAACTTGTGTGAGTAAAATGTCCTGCACTTGCGTCATACTTGCTGGCGGGACAAGTTTCCGAATGATGGAAGACAAGGCTCTTCTTTTTGACAATGTAAACCAACTACATCACCAGTTAACAGATTTAGGATTTACAACAGTTATTGCTTGTGGAAACAAAAATAGAATCAGCCTTTTCGATGGAAACTGCATCCCAGATCCATCTGATTCCAACTCACTTCCAGATGTAATTAGGTTCTTTGTGAATTCTACAGAGGGTGAAATTCAGTTCTTCCCATGCGACATGTATCTCTTATCAGCAGAGTCGATTCAATCAATACTCAATCAAAGGCCAGGTATTCCAGTGGATCATAACGGGCGGGAACAATACACACTTGCACGTACACATTCTGGTTGGACGCCGTCGACACAATCGACTCTAAGAGAATTGTTTGCAACATTTCCTCGCAATGATATGGGGAAACACGGAATTGAATTAATGAATTTCAATCGTCCAGAACAACTTGAAGTCCTGAGCAAATTGAATCGATAACACTTGGATAAAGTCGATGTTCTTCAATTTGCACTCGCTTAGCAAGAGTTGAACGAGAATCATCATCGAATACAGGTACTCTACATTGGCCCAATATTGTGCCAGAATCTACGTCAGAATCTACGACATGTACTGTGCAACCGCTTACATGAACACCACTTGAGAGAACATCAGAATGAGCGTCTGCTCCAGGAAACGCAGGAAGAAGGGATGGATGGATGTTGATTATTTTTGGATAATATGCCGAAACGAAATTTGCTGACAAAATCCGCATATAACCTGAAAGTATGACAATCTCAATATCGTATTTTTCAAGATGTTGCATAATGCGTTGTTCTTGTTCAACCCTCCTTTCTTCCTTAGGAAGTGTCAGATTAACTGGTTCTATTTCCAGAGAAATACCTCGCTGATTTGCAAAAGCAACCCCCCCTGCATCTGCTTTGTTGGTTATACTAAGGACGGTTTTATGAACACAATTTTCCTTATCTTGATGGTGAAATAGAGCATTCATTCCAGTTCCAGATCCTGAGAAGAGGACAGCAATCCTGATTGGATTATCTGGAGTTCCAATACGTGGAATCAGCGGTGCTCCTGCCATGTTGTTGCTACGCAATATATGCTTTGAGACCTTCGTATTACACATAGGCTCCGCTTAAACTTATCAGTAGTCAGCCTCACGGCTTAAACTGAGCAAGTGATCATATGAGTTCATCGGAAGCGAACTCCAAACCCTCTAGTTCTCTTGATATTGAAGGTAAATCAGACGAGGAGATACTGGAGTGCATTCTCGATTTACACAAACCATCTCGTAACTTTTTAGTTCGTTGTGTGTGGATTGCTCTCGGAATAATCTTCGTGATTTTTGCAGCCATAGGTGTAATAGTTCCAGGGTGGCCAACAACCTCGTGGCTGGTCGCTGCAGGATTCTGCTTTGGACGTTCTTCTCGTAAAATGTTCCGCTGGCTTCTCACAAACCGATTGTTTGGCAACGCTTTATTGCAGTATTACAAAGCAGGGAAGGCGCTTCCCCTCCACTCAAAGATTATCATTATGGGACTCATTTCAATTGTCTCGGGACTATCTATTTGGGCAGTTACAAAATTAGGAGATCCAGGATTTGGTCAAACAATAATTGCTCTTGCTGCTTTAGTAGGGGTTTGGTTTGTGGGCTGGAAAGTCCCAACCATTGAATTAGTAACACGACCGAATTAGAGCTCTTTCAAATGAGATGCAAGACGATTTGCAACAGCAATTCCAACCCCGCTGCATGACGCCGTTCCGCCGAGATCATATGTCAACGACTTTCCATCCTTCAAATGTTCAGCAACACTTTGGTCAATCAGTTTTGAAACATGAAGTAAATCATCATCGTTTGAACGTCGAGCAAGCCAATCCAACATCATCTGGATGGAATTAATACTTGCAATAGGATTGACTTTATTCAATCCAGCGTGCTTCGGCGCTGAACCATGAACAGGTTCGAAAAATGCATGGTCATCTCCAATGTTTCCAGATGCAGCCATGCCCATTCCGCCTTGCAAAACAGAGGCGAGATCAGTAGCAATATCTCCGAACATGTTGGATGTAACAACAACATCGTAATGCTCAGGGGTTCGAGTTAGCCATTGTGTGAAAGCATCAATGTACCCATAGTCGCGTGTGATTTGCGGATATTTATCTGCGATTTTGTCGTACGATTTTCGGAACAATTGACAGCCACGAGTAACATTGCTCTTGTCGATGCAAGAAACTCTGTTGACACCGTCGGCTGGGGCACCATTTCGAGTTTGAGCAATATCAAAACCCATTTGAATCAAGCGCTCTGAACCATGCGATGAGATTGGACGTGGGTCGTATGCAATTTCTCCATGGAGACCAGGGAATTCAATCGATGGAGGTTCATACCCCTCGAGCCCTTTTGCGCGCTGTGCACTTCGGTGGAGAAGAGAATGGTACAATCCTTCAGTATTTTCTCTTAGAATAACCATGTCGACGAGGTCTGGGTCCCAAATCTTCGTGAATCTACCATGTACTTTGTGTGGTACACCTTCATACAAACGAATCGGTCGAACATTAGCATACAAATCTAATCCACTTCGCATCCCTAGAATAACAGAACCTCCAGCAAGATCACCGTTTGGTAAACGTGCTCCAGGTTGCCCGATAGCTCCCATGAAAATAGCATCTGCTTCATCTCTACAGAAGTCGAATGATCCTTCGGCCCACTCTTCTCCTGTATCCAAATAAAGTTGTCCACCACATTGAATTACAGTTTGCTCGAAACCATGATTTGTATGCTCTTGAATGGTGTCAAGAATACGCTGGGCTTCTATGGCAACTTCCTTTCCAGTGCCGTCTCCCGGAAGGACTGCAATCACGTGGTCGCTCATAAACCTTCGAAGTACCAATAGTACATGAATGAGACGCATTCTGTTTGATGAATGGCCGTTTACATCAATGTCGGAATAAGCGGTGTCCTGTAAAGAGCATTGAAATCCCCAATGCATCGGCCGCATCGATAACTTCCTGATCTCGAATCGAACCGCCCGGTTGAACAATACTAGATGCTCCTGCTAATGCTGCTTGTTCTAAACCATCAGCAAACGGGAAAAAGGCATCACTAGCAAGAACGGAATTCTTCGCTCTTTCCCCGGCTCGTCGAGCTGCAATTCGAACTGCTTCAACGCGGCTTGTTTGCCCTGGCCCAATACCAACCGTTGCAAGCCCTTGA
>CAXDRT010000064.1:0-8777 GCA_963991835.1 uncultured euryarchaeote | reverse complement strand
GGGCTCACCACTTCCAATTATGTCATATGGAGGCTCTTCTATGATGGCTATCATGCTAGGCTTGGGAATAGCTATGTCTTGTAAAATCTACAAGGACGTTCCTGTTAATTAATTTTAAACTTATTAATCCGCTTGGAAAAAAAATAAGAATTTATGGAGTCTTTACGATAAGGCTCAAACACCTTGGAATTGGCATAAAAAAATATTTATATAACTAAAAAAAGTTTACTGGTTTATGTTTTACCGCCAAACTTTATAAACATCATGTCTTTAAAGTTTTCTACTTTAGTACCACCTTTCATGCCACGCATTTCAGTTTTTTTACCCATAGACTTCATAACTTTGGTTTTTTTACCACCCATTTTATTAACTTTGGTTTTCTTACCACCTTTATGTGTGATTACAATCGAGGTTTCTGATTCAGGATCTTTCTTGCTTCGGTGTGGAAATCTCTGTGTGACATTGAAGAGTGTGTCTCGAACCCAAATAGGGAGAACAGTACACTTGTCATCAAACATGGCTCCGTCCATTTTTTTCCTCCATAGAGGGAACTTCACATTACTCCTCTCATTTGGCAATAAATCAACCCATATTTTAGTTTAGGAATCTGTGGATTCCATCTTTGAATTCCATCGTTGTACCTGCAGCTTCAATCAGTGTTTGTTCGTGCTTGAGGTGCGTTTCAAAATCGTTGAGTGTTTGTACGTGGAGAAGATGCTTTGTTGCTTCACTGAAATGATTGCCCCATTGACTCCAGTCGGTTGCTATTTCGAGAGATCTCTTGATGAGTTCATCTGCTTCGACGACTTCATCGATTGCTCCTGCTGCTGATGCTTCTTCTGCTGACCAAATTTGATTCTCGAAGAAGAACTTACGACTACGTTGTTCTCCAACAAGTCTCGGAAGAAGCCAGGTTGTACCTCCATCTGGAGACAATCCTATTCCTGCATAGGATGCTGCAAGTTTTGCTCCTGGTGAAGCTATACGAGCATCACAAGCAAGTGCAAGTCCAAGTCCACCGCCTGCAGCAGCTCCATTTATTGCTGCGATAACTATGGTTGATGATTCTCGTATTCTCATCAATAATGGATGAAGAATATTGGTAAGATCTCGAATGAGTTGAGGTGCATCATTTGCATCAATGGCTTCTTGGAAGGCATGGATATCTGCACCTGCTGAGAAGAACTTGCCTTCTCCCGTAATGACCATGCCTTTGATTTCAGAGTCCTTTAGTCCGTTATCGATTGCATTGGCAATGATTGGTAATGATTCTCTTGAGAAGGACTTGCTTGCTGAAGCCCCTGTCAATTTGATGATTCGAATTCCATTTGCTTGGTTTTCGACTTCAACGGTCATGTTCTCACCTCAAAGTTTGACGTTCACGTTCTTGACTCGTGTGTAGAATCGAAGTGCGTCTTGGCTTTGTTCAATTCCGATACCTGATTGCTTCCATCCTGTGAATGCAGTTTGCGGGAAGGTGATCGGGTATTCGTTGATTGAAATCATTCCAGATTGAAGATCTCGAGCGAACTTGTGAGCACGGCTGAGATTGTTTGTCCAGACACCATTGAGAAGACCGAACGGTGAATCGTTTGCAAGTGCAAGTGCTTCTGCATCATCACTGAACGTTGTTACTGCAAGGACTGGTCCAAACAGTTCTTCTTGGAACAATGGATTGCTTGCTTCAACACCTGTGACAACTGTTGGTTGCATGAAGGCTCCATCGCCTTCGACTGCTGCTCCACCAGTGACAACTGTTCCACCTTGCTTCAATCCATTTTCAAGCATTGAAAGAACATCTGCTCGGTGATCAACGTGAACAAGGCTTCCAATTCGGACTCCTTCGCTCATACCTGGGCCAATCGGCCACTTTGCAACTTCAGCAACAACTGCTTCAACCAATTCATCGTGAATATCTTCGTGGACGATGAGTCTGGAACCAGCCCAGCACATCTGTCCTGCATTCATGAAGATTCCAAAGCAGATTGCTTTTGCACAGAATTTGAGATTAGCATCAGGGAAAACGATGTTTGCTCCCTTTCCACCAAGTTCAAGTGTAACTGGAGTCAATCGCTCGCTTGCTTTTGCCATGACCGCTTGTCCTGTTGGAACACCACCAGTCAAGACAATGCCATCGATGTCTGCATGTCCTGCGAGAGCATCTCCAATCAATCCACCTGAACCAGTGATGACTTGAACAACATTCTCTGGAAGTCCAACTTCTGCTTCATGCATGGCTTCGAGCCAAGCGATGAGAGAGAGTGGAGTCCATGATGCTGGCTTTGCAATGACTGTGCATCCTGCTGCAAGTGCAGGAGCGATTGAACGCAATGCAAGTTGGAGCGGAAAGTTCCATGGAATGATATGTGCGGTGACACCAATTGGTTGTCGTAATGTGTAGTTGAGTCTGTTTCCAGGAACTGGGATTGTTGATCCTTCGATCTTATCGCTGAGTCCTGCAAAGTATTCCAGAGTCCATGCTCCGAATCGGATTTCAGATAATGCTTCACGGAATGTCTTTCCATTGTTTGTGCTTTCAATTGCTGCAAGTGACTTTGCTGAAGCATAGGTTGCTTGAGCCATTCTGTTGAGCATTCGACCACGTTCTGCTGGGTCCATTGCACTCCAACTTCTGTCTGTAAAGGCTGCTTTTGAGGCTGCAACACATCGGTCAACATCTGCAAGAGATGCTTTCGGTGTGGTTGCTATTGTTTCACCTGTTGCAGGGTTTAGAACTTCATGCGCGTTGTTATCTGAGGATGCGCACCATTGGCCATCAATGTACATCTGCTTCTCGTCCATGAACAATCCACAACGGTTTGCCACATAGCCGATTCGGTTCATTCCTTTGCCGTGAAAGATGACTCATATCGGTTCTTCATACCCAATAGACTCATGAGGTGGATGTCGTAAGAAGTCTCATGGTCGAGCGTGTTGGTCTTGCAACAGAGTCGGCAAAGGTGATGAGTAAACGTGCTCCTCGCTTACTGATTATCGCTGGAGCGACAGGCGTTGGAAAGTCAACTGCTGCTGGCCAGATTGCTGCTGCAAAAGGATACACTCGTATTCTTTCGACTGATGCAATTCGTGAGATTATGCGAACCTGCATGGATGTGGATGACAATCCAGCGTTGCATCGTTCTTCTTTTTCTCGAGGCGAGAATGGAGAACCAGTTCTTGATTGGCAACGTACCTGTGAAGCGGTTGAACCAGGAATAACAGCAACCATTGAGCGAGCTCGTCGTGAAGGAATCGATCTTCTGATTGAAGGTGTACATATTGTTCCAAGTGAGCGAATGCTTCGAGCTTGGAGAGAAGGCGGTGGGATTGCAGTCGGATTGCTCATGCAAGTTGAATCTGAAGAGAAGCATCGAGAGATGTTACGAACTCGAGATGCACATTCATTCCGTCGTGCTGATCGTTATCTTGCTGGATTTGAACGGATTCGCCGAATTCAAGATGGACTTCAGGAGAAGGCTAAGATTGCTTCATGGCCAGTCGTTGATCCTTCTTGGGGCAATGATATTGAGAAAATTGAACACTATCTCGATTTGGCTTGGAATGAACACAAGCGTTGATCACAATTCTACTACGAATTGGAGGGGCTTCAGTAAGATTGCATCTCGATCTGAAATACCTAGTTCTGCTGAGACTTCAATACGATCTGATCCTAAATCATTGAATGTTACATTGATGAGTTTGACTTCAACTCCAGTGATTTCACCGTGATGAAGCAAATCTTGATGCGAAGAACTCATAGCTTGTTGAACGGATTCCATCGAGGAGATTCCGTTATCGTACCAGATCTCTGCACGGGCTTGAACGAGTGAAGGAAGTGTTTCTTGGACATCTTCTGAAGTCTGAAGCACTGCATCGCTTGCAACATCATGAGGTACAGACATACCTGCTAATTTGATACCAAAGATAGCCATAGAGAGTAAGGACATCATCAAAACGACTCCAGTGGCAAGGAGCATCTGCGCTTTGTCATCTTGGACTGGTGGACGCATCAAGAGACACCTCCACGAGACCACACGTCAAGACTGATGGTCCAAACATCAGCTTCGACAACAAGGAGTTGATGAACGGTTACTGTTGCACCATTTGGTGTTCCAACTTCACCGTAAGGAGTGGCAGGCATGGCGTTTTGAGCGAGCCAGCAATTGCCTTCCTTTCCAACAGGTAACATCTCTTGCAACAGCGTACATGCATCATCGAACGAATCCAATGAGAGATATTCATGGAGGAGACTATCGCCAGTAAGTTCAGCAGGTAAAGCCATACTCGCCATCAACGCATCTTCTCCAGCAGTCTCTAGAGAAGCATCGATAGCAACGGAACGTGCATCAGGAACGTTGACTCGAATGAGGAAGGTTGCAGACATAAAGAACAACCAAAAGAGCGTCAACATCTCCAAGATGTGGACTTGAGCTTCCTCATCATCGCGCATGAGATCACCCACCAGTCAGTGGAGCAGGAACGAACGTACCAATCGATGGATTAAGGCCAGGGAGGGCAGTGATACCAATCAATTCTGGAGAGAATGCGATGACATTGAAGACAACCAAAGCAACCAGAATCATCATTCCAGAATGCTTGAATCCTGCTGAGAAACGACCTGTTGCCATCAATCCAGCCATACAACCGTTACCGATTGCTTGCATGGTTACACCATAATAGAAAATGGTCAAGAAAAAGAGAGGATCGACGTTTCGAATCTTCATGTTTCCAATGCTTTCTCCACCCTCATCACCTGAGTTTGAACCAGCAATCGCTGGAATAAAGACCGTCGATAGAACAACAATAACACCTAGGAAAACGAAATACGATGTCCAAATAACAGCAATGTAGGACCCAATTGCCCGTTTCCGTTCTGCTTCAAGGAATTTAATCTCACGAGAGTCATTTGCAGCCGTGACAAGAATATCTGAAATCTTACCACCAGCCCTGTCAGCCTCTGAAATCAACGAAATCGCTCGTTTGACCAGCGGTGTACCAACACGTTCTGCGAATTGGAGAATAACATCACTGAACTTGATACCCCAGGAAAGCTGATCGCTCATCTTTTTGACTTCGTCATTGAGGGCACCATATTCAGAGGTTGCTAGCGTTTGAACAGCCACCGTCATGGAAAGACCACCCTTCCAGTATTCTGCAAGGTCACGTAGGAAGTCAGGGAACTTTTCTTCAATCTCGTTCTTTCGATTTTCTACACCTTCCCAATACGCTGAAGCAGGCCAGAGGAAGCAGAAGAACATCAGTCCGAAGAAGTTCAAGAAAATGGTAGGATGGATGCTCAAAGGACCAAGACTTACCTCGGGACCAATCCACAAGGATTTGTTGTTCATATTCGCTGGAACGCCATCGTAATACTCGATTTCCATATCAAATTCAAATGAATTGAGGTAAATGGTATCAGAATTCGCAGCAACAACGATTTCGTAACGCTTCCCTGCATCTATTGTATTCATGAAGATACCACACTCATCCGAAGAAACACCTGTGTTTCCTGTGTGAGAATCTAACGTTTCTCCAAAGCGGTTTCGAATTGCTACAGTGTAGGATACGGGTTCATTTGCATCGACTTCACACGTCAACGTGAGTGGTTGAAGTACAACTTCGCCCCCTGTCATCGATGGATCAACACCAGGAACATCGAAATTTTTACCCCTAAAGATGACATCTTCCCAAGGGTCATCAGACCAGGTAACAATATCTGGACTGTCTTGTAGAAGTGAACAAGATTGGTTTTGAGCATAGGTTGGCTTCGTATTTCCATTGAAGGCTTCGTTATCTCCAGTAAGAGCACCACATGCTACGTTCGTGAACATGGGTTCTCCGTTGCTGGTTGGAATAAAACCAGAATTTGTGGCCCACATGACCGCTGTGGTCATTCCAAGGAGAATAGAAACAAAGAGAATTGCGTACAATTTGGTCATTGTACTGTCGTCCTTAGGTAAATCAAGGTCGACCACAATCTTGTTCTTCTTCTTTCGAGCCAAGTCTTGTCACCTCCCTACATATCCTGTTCCTTACTGGAGGTATAGACCAGTATTGCATACGCTACGTGAATCATAGGAACGAATCCAAGAACGATTCCATAGAGCATACTTTCTGACATTTGAGCACCTGAACCAGATACCCAGAACATAATGACGAGCATGACGATCAAGAACAGAGGCATTGCAACTGCGACGACAATGTATGATTCAGCAAGAAGAGCAATCGATTCTAGGAATTGTTGCAATCGTGTTCTGTTTTCACGCATGTAGTGTTCAGCTCTGTTGAGGAAGTAAAGTTTCAATTGACCACCAGCAGTTAGCGTACCGACCATTCCTTGGAAAAATTCAGTCAACCAAACAGAAGCAGCACGATCAACACTCATTTTCATCGCAGTAATCAAGTCGTAACCGAGTAAGGTAACGTCACGATATACAAGCGCTGCGTCATCAGCAACGTCGCCATAAATGTCTTTGTTCATCGCAAGCGATCTGAAAATTTTCGCCGGCGTAGCGTTTGCAGCAGACATCGCAGCAGTATAGGAAGCAGCATACGGAAGATATTTTTCAATCATATCTCCACGGCGCTTTGCTTCTCGCTCTGCTCCACTTTTATTGAATTTCCAAGCAATCAATGGAACGATGACAAAACCGATGATGACGAGTAACACCTTGAGAGCAGGTGGGAACACTTTTGTGTCGTAGTCAGGACATCCGTTGCCTGGTTTGGATTCATCAATGAGTGCTGTATTCCAGTATTCCCATTCAAAACAAGCGGCCTCAGTAGCAGGATCTTGTTGGCTTTCCCACAAATCAATGACGCCAATTTCTGGAACGAAGAATAACCCTACAAGGCCAATCCCCATTGCAGAAACAACGATTGTTGTAACAAAAACAGTTGCTAGGTACACTTCTGGCATCATTGGCATGGATGCTTTAACAAGGTCCTTCGAAAGTTTCTTGTCACCACGGGCACGTTTCTTGAACACACCACCAAGAAGGCGATGACAGATACGTTGCCATGCGGTTAAATCCATTCAAACACCTCAGCGTAGACCATCGACTCGAGCAAGAACTTCATGTGGGCGAACGTAGTATTCTGTGATGATTTGTGATACTTGGTCAGCCTTACGAATATCGTTGAGGACGAGCCATTCCAAAATTCGCTTACGGGTTCTCAGTTCACGACGCATTTCATCTTGCGAATAATTGATCTTGACCATAATCTTCTCAAGTACGTACGACTTTCCACTAAAGATGAAATCATCAGAGGAAACATCCCATCGGAATACTTCGTTGGTGATGACTTCCATTGAGTTCGGATCGATACCAACAATCTCAACGATTTGCTTCGAACGTCGGACACGTCGTCCATTGATACGAGTTTGAATTTGAATGACACATGCTTCAAGTGCAGGCAACAAAACTCGAGGAATATCAATTGGTTTGTTCTCAAGTCGGTGAACAAGTGATGGAACAGAGTCAGCGTGAACTGTTGAATATGCACAGTGACCAGTCGCCATTGCTTGGAAGAGAACGTATGCTTCAGCACCACGAATCTCACCCACAATGATGTATTCTGGCCGTTCACGAAGAGCTGCTTTGAGCAACTCGAACTCCCCTATTTCACCCTCGCTTGATTCTCCACCAAACCCTTGCCGGGTCAAACCCGGAACCCAGTTTGGCTGAGGGATGTTGACTTCACGAGTGGATTCAATTGAAACGATTTTCATTTGCCATGGGATGAAGATACACATAGCGTTGAGCGTTGTTGTCTTACCAGAAGCAGTACCGCCGACGAACAGCATTGGAACTTCATTCTGGAAGGCAATCCAAAGATAAGCCACCATCAGAGATGACATGGTTCGGAATGCGACAATGTCTGCAGGAGAGAACGGATCGTCCTTGAATCGTCGAATACAGAAAGCAGAACCACGTGTCGAAACTTCTCTCCCAAGTTTCATGACAATTCTTGAACCATCCATCAGGGTTGCGTCAAGCAATGGGTCAGCAACTGAAATGTGCTTTCCACAACGCTGTGCGAGCTTGATAACATACGATTCAAGTTCGTCATCCGTATTCCATACGACAGTTGTTTCCACAGATTCGAATTTACGATGATAGGCGAAAATTGGAACACCTGTGCCGTCAAGAGAAATATCCTCAACGTTCGCATCGTTCATCAAAACGTCCATTTGGCCGTATCCAATCAGGTCACGTCGAATGTAATAGAATAATTTTGATTTGGACTTCTTGGTGATCTTCATACCATACGATTTGATCACTTTGTCCATTGCAGTTCGCAGATAAGCTTCTGGGTTGGCATCGATCTCTTCGATGTTAGCAGTCAAAGAGCGAATGAAAATATCCATAATTTCTTCTCTTTGTTCTTGCTCTTTCTTTGTCATCGGCGGTTCGATGATTTGGTAAATAATGTTCAGCGTACGCTTGTCACGTACGATTCTTGCAAAAGCATGAGGAGGCATTACTGGGTACTTGTCTAACTCATCATATTGAGCGCGTTGTTGAGCTCTTTGGCGACCTCGACCGCCTTCACCCTTCTTCCTTGCCATAAACCAAACACCCCGAAGCGTTCCTTGACAGGCTGCGCCCGACTATAACCTTTGGTTGCCAAACGATGCGAAAAGCACTACAACAGAGCGTTCAGCCATGTTCGAATCTCTTCCTGAAAATGAACAAGATCTTGATTGTTTTCGATTCGAACGTCAGCAGAGTCAATGAGAGATTCAAGCCCCCAACCCTTTTCTCGCTTATCTC
>CAXDRT010000063.1:0-9170 GCA_963991835.1 uncultured euryarchaeote | reverse complement strand
GCGAAGGAAACAACGCCCTCAACAACGTGGCAATCGTGGTGGAACTCGTCAACAACGTCCACAGCAACGCCGTAAAGACGCCTCACCATTGTATGATTCTGAATGGGCTCGAGTCGTTGAGTTTGATGCTTCAGATGGCGTCATTACTGGATTTACCGAAGAGACTCTTATTCCATGCCGTATTGGTATTGAATCTTCAGAAGCCCTCCTTCCAAGTTCAAGAATCTACATCGGAAGTGGAGAAGGTACTCCAAAGGGAACCATTCTTGGTGGAGCAAAACTCGATCGAATGAGCAACTCGGCAAAATTGGACTTCCCTCTCATCATTCAATTGTTTTTGGAAGAGTTCGGAATGCACTTCGTTCAATCCTTCTTCAATAAAGCTGGAAACCTATCACTTAAGCAGCATGCTTTCGAACTTCTTGATGGCATTGGAAACAAAAAGGCACAGCAGATGGTCGAACTACGCGGCTCATCAGGATTCGCTTCAATGGCTGAATTAAACGAAAAGTGTGGCATTGATGCTGCAGAATTACTAGCACGTAGATTCTTCTCTGAGATTGAGGATAGAACACTCCAACCGCGATTGATCGATCATCTGTTTCCGGTGAATGCATGAAATCAGCACGAGAGTTGATTGATTCTCTGCGTGCGTATCAGCCACCAAATACGAACTTAGGTCAACACTTTCTTGTCGACGATCAGCTTCTCAACGTCATGGTTGAATTAGCAGAGGTGTCATCCAATGACCATGTTCTTGAAATCGGACCTGGACCAGGAACATTGACTCAAGTACTCTTGCAAACAGGTGCTAACGTCACTGCAATCGAACTTGATGATGGACCTGTTCTTCATCTTGACAATGTCTTTGCGGAACAACAAAACAACGGAGAACTAAGCCTCTTACACGGCGATGCTCTGGTTGAAGAGTGGCCTAAATCGATTACCAAAATTGTGTCAAACATACCTTATCAGATTTCATCGCCTTTGATCGAGAAGATTACAAAATTCAATGCATTGAGCGAAACATCTCTGCAATCTGTCATCTTAATGGTTCAGCAAGAATTTGCTCAGCGTTTGACAATGGCACATCCAAGTGATGTTGGTTCACTCGGCATGACTGTTGCGCTCGATTGGAATGTTGAGGAACACCATGTTGTAGCCCCACACAGTTTTAGCCCCCAGCCGGCTGTGCACTCCCAAGTCGTTTCACTCCATCCTCACCACACAATATGGCCGACAGACAAACGGCTGATTCGTATGATGATTCACCAAGCCTTTGCAGAAAGGAGAAAGAAAATCAGGAGTACGTTGAAGCGTGCTCCTCGAAGAATATCCCGCCTCAAAGGCTGGCATGCTCAACGATGGAGGGATTCAATCTCATCGATTCTTGACAACGAATTAATGGAGTTACGCCCTGAATCTCTTCAACTCGAAGACTGGGTTAAACTCGCTGTGGGGGTTGAAAAAGGCTCGAATTGAGAGTCATTATTACCGAACAGTTACGGGGGAGGGTTTTCTTAGGAACGCTCCCTCGGCTTACATTGTCGGAGGGGATGTTATGGCAAAGAAGGACACATATCTCGCGTTACTTCGTCGAGGAATCGATGATACAACTGCACAACTACTCGCTGATGCGGGTCTCAAAATTGGCGATTTGAAAAAAATCGATGCTGAGAAACTAATTGAAAATTATGGACTGAAACCTGACATCGCTGAAGGTGTCATCAGCATCATTACCGCTGGACCTCAGAGTCACGGAAAAGAACGGTTCCTTGCAAAGGTTCTTGCTCCAGATCGTAAGCAAGAAAGTCGAATTGAAGAAATGAAATTCAAGCGTAAGCAGAAGGACGTCTTGACGGAACTTGCTGAACAAAAAGAGCGAATCAAGTTAGCGAAAGTCACTGCATTCAAAGACAAGAAACTCATCATGAACCGTCTTGGAAAGACTGTTGAATTGATTGTAAAACTTGAGAACAGCCTTAACGATGAAGGAAAGGACGATCAGAAAGTAAAGATTCGTGATCAACTCGAAACACGAGGGCTTGAAGCTGCTCGTGACCATGAGATGCTCGAGCTTGAAGGAACACCTCAAGACATTGTTGATTTCCGACGCAAGCATGTCCCTGCACTCATTTTCCACGCATGCCCAGAGTGCGGTGATGAAATGGATCCTCGTTCCTCGAGAGATACTGATCGAAGCGAAGAGTATGCATTGATTTGTTGGGAATGTGAGACAAGTTTCACTCCATCGCTCAGCGATATGGCAGAAACTAAACTCAACAACGGTTCTCGAATCATAATCGATGTCGATAAAGCACCTCGAAATCCGGTTCCACCAAAGCCAGCAAACCTTGGCCTAACCGATGTTAATGAACAACTTCGAAAGGATTTGGAAGCAACTGGAGCAACTGCTGATCTGATCAGTGCAGAAGTCGAATCCTCTGGCCTTACTGGAGGCCTCATGGACATCAACGATTGGATTGACCAAACATTGGCTGTCAAAGGTTACATCCAAGCGCAAGAAGATCGTGAAGACTTCATTCTACGTACAGGCGCAGGGGCAACGAAGTTCAACAAGTGGATGAAGAAGGCAGGATTGTTCTTCAACAAACAAACCGGTCGTTGGACTCGAAACAAGCCTGGTCGCTGAGGTGAAACCATCTCTTCAGATGCAGTTGTTCGGTTTTTCCGAGGAATACAATTGCTTGGACAAGCAACTGTGAAGGTTGATCTCACTCTGGTTGAACTTGCAGAAGATGCTGGAATCTCAATTCCTACAAACTGCAGTTCTGGTACCTGTGGAACCTGCATGGTGACTCTCCTCTCAGGTGATGTCCCATTGCCAGAGACATTACCACCAGGTTTAGATGAAGATGTGATTGAAGACGGAGCAAGACTCGGTTGTATTGGGTGTCCAAGCGGTGATGTTGATATCGATCTTCGACCACCATTATGAGGCGATATGATGTTTGAAGAATGGGGTGCTATCGAGTGGTTTTTACTCATTGTCAACATTGTTGCACTAACAATTGCTTCCCGATTTCTTATCTGGAAAATCAAAAAGAAATTCGCAGAAGTTGAAAAGCGTCAAAGGCATTCTCTTCGAACAAAATAGCTACCTTGAATTAATCTTGATTTATTGGTAATCTCTAACATATTCATTTTACTTGAATTAGGGCGTTCTCTATTGCTGTTGCAAAAAGTATCTCCTGATTTGGAAGAATATATTCAGAGTCAAGTGAAAGTATCCAAGCCGATTCATTACTTGGAAGTTGCAAAGAGGAGACATCAAAAATAATTGGAGAATACGATTGCCCCGAGATGTAAAGGGGCAGTTCCATGGTCAATGTTGTATTTCCACTATCTGTGAGGCGCACAGAAAGAGGATAATAGAATGGAGCAATGCCTCGGTTTTCTATTGTCAAATGTAATTGATTATCAGAAAGATTAGCATGGGATACATGCAGGGCATATCCGAGCGATAAAGCAGCATTTTCCGCATTCTGGATTTCATTTGTCGAATTTAATCCTCCTGAAAATGCCGCATAATTGAGTAACATGGAAGCGTGAGTTGCCTCAACGCATTGGGAAAAGTTCTGGTGTTGAGGATTAGAATTCACCTCAAAAATGCTCTGCTGAACTTCTGGGCGTAATTCACCTCCAACAGGAGAGGTCTTCCAATGCTCGTCAGCACCTGAAGTAACAAGGCGTGGGTGGAAATGCCATTCAACATCGCCAATTGTCGAATAAGCAAAGGAATCATCATGGAAGCCTATCCTAAGATCGGGACTGTTAGCAACAGGATAGCGAACCTGGAGTAATGTTTGGTTAAACGATTGATCATAGGTGTCGAGAATCTCTGTAAGATATTCATCGCCAGGAAACCATTCTGAATGCGGCCAAGTATGCCACTCGCCCCAAAAACCGAGCAGCCCGAGTTGAATCACAGCAATTCGATTATCGCCGTCATAGGCTTGACCAAAGGCTTGGATGAAAGAAGAAAGAGCTGCACGTAATTGCGAGTTATTGTAATCTGGCGACATCCCCCCACCGTGCTCTGAATAAGAGCGCATCTCTACTTGGTCTTCCAAAAATGCTGGCAAACCAGATGCTTTGTTGGGATAATCGATATACGGCCTTAATATGAGTTGATGTGCACGTTCTTCAGCAGCTATAAGTCGAGGTTCCAGACCTGTATCAAACGTGTAGTTTGATGGCCCAGACATGAGTTCTGACAATGGGATGTAAGCGAATTCAAGGCTTGCTGGGAAGTCGTAAACGGGCTCACCCCAATCATAGTTGGTGTAGAATCCTCGAAGTGGGTTTTCTGCCGTTCGATGTAAATCAAAAGTAAAATTCACTTCAAATTCAATCCTTTCTTCTGGGACAACCAGATCTTCTTGCTCAATTATATCTTCAGAGACTATAGGATCTTGTTGCTGAATAGATTGAACTTTTTCATCAGTCGCAAGACAACCAGCAAACAGTGGAGTCAAGAAGAGAAAGACCAAAAAAAGGGCATCCGTTCTCACAGTTTTTGCTGCCAATCAAAGCAAATAAGCATTATCGAAGGGTCGCGTCTGTACCGACCGACTGCAACCCCTTTGATTTGCCAATACCTGATCAATGGGTAATCGGATAGACCCTTGTAATTCATCCGAAATAACGGGAGAATGTTTATCTCCGAAGTGTTGAATCATCAATTGTGCTAACTGCAGTAATTGTGATAATTGGTATTCTTTTCCAATGGGTTCTAATAAAAATGGTCAAGGTTTATACCCGTGGGGAAAGAGATTTCAAATACGCATTTTGGACTTTTTTCGCGGGAGTTGAATTATCTCTAATTCCGATTGTTTTGTTTGAAATATACTTCCTTTTCAATCCATGCTATGGACAATTTGGTTGTGGCTTTGGTCAAGCATATACATTGGTTATTTGCTTGATTGTTTCTGTAGTATTGATCTTGCTGTCACTAATTTTCTACCTATTTGAATACTACAGAACACCAACCGAATCTCAAGATGAACTTTCAGGCGAGGAGTAATTGCAAGGGGCCCCCTTGGCGCAGATGGGTATGCAATGGGTACCCTTTGCTAAGAAATCCATTGATATTGTCCTTCTCTAGAAAGAGTTGTCTTCAAGAACCATCGGCCTAATGAGACATCATGGACGGAGGTGAGCCAGTTGCTATTGGCGAATTCGTCCAGTCCTTACGTAATCGCTTACGCTCTGATGAACGAAATAGAAATTGTTTGGTTCGGGGAGAAATTCGTCAATGGAAGGCCTATCCATCCGGACATACTTACTTCAGTTTGAGAGATGATAACGGTCAAATTAGTGCTGTAATATGGAAAGGGCGCTGTAGAATCCCATCTGGAATTGAAGAAGGCCAGGAAGTCATTGTCCTAGGGAATGTTGACGTTTATGCTGGACGTGGACAGTTACAACTCATTGTAGAACGTATCGAACCGATACGTAAAATTGGAGCACTGGAGCAAGAACGCCAGAAGTTGTTAGCAACCTTGCAAATGGAAGGAGTTCTTGATCGGGAAAAGAAACCACTTCCATTATTTCCAAAGCATCTTGCCATTATTACAGGAAAGGATTCTGCTGCACTCGCAGATATGCTTCGTCTCTCAGAAACACGATGGCCTGGCTTGAGAAGGACTGTTATCGGCGTAACTGTTCAAGGTGATAGAGCAGTTGAAGAGATTACTCGTGGGCTTTCTGTTGCTCGTTCTCTAAGTCGTATTGAGAATTCAGAACAACTCGGGATTCCTCCTGTCGATGTAGTCATTGTTGGACGTGGAGGGGGCTCTCCAGAGGATTTGTGGGCGTTCAATCTCGAACCCGTCGCCAGAGCTCTCTCAGCAATGCCTGTCCCGGTGATCTCTGCGGTTGGGCACGAATCAGATTTGCTTGTCAGTGATGTTGTTGCTGATGTTCGAGCATCAACTCCCAGTCATGCCATCGAATTAGCAGTTCCAATTCTGGATGATGTCCTTTCGCTCATGGTTGATCTCGAAGATCGCCTGCATAGAGGTTCAATTCGTCGATTCGATGAAGAAAATTTGCGATTACAACAGTTGCAATTACGTCTGCGCCTTGCTCCATCGAAAGGTCTAGACAATGCAGTACGCCATTTAGAACGACTTGGGAATGATCTCAACGGTTTTGTTCAGTCTACGATTCAAAAAAACAAACAGAGATTGGCTATGCTCGAAGGAACACTTCTGGCTGCACATCCACAACGAGTTTTAGAGCGTGGATATTTGATGACGACCAATGAGAAAGGCGAAGTCGTCGCAACAGTCAAGGATTTAACAGCTGGAGAGACTGTTTCCTTACATTTTGCTGACGGCACAGCCGACGCAAACATTGACAATATACAACAGAGAGAGGGAGAATAATGACAGAACAAACCTATTCAGATGCACTTCGCCGATTGGAATCAATTGTGGCAGAACTCGAACGTGGTGGCATGGATTTAGAGACCACATTGACGCGATTTGAGGAAGGTTCTGCCTTGCTTGAGCGTTGCCAAAGTGAACTCAAAGAAGCCGAAGGCCGATTAGAAAAATTACGTCTACAAGATGCTGAGGCCATGGTCGAAGAGGCGAAAGAAGAATGAACAAACTGCAAACTAAGATTCAACGTCGTCTCGTAAAAGCGATGGGGGCATGGCGAGATCCACACATGACAAAGCCTCTACTTGAATCCGATAATGTTCAAGCAATCGACATTTCCGAAGAAGGGAATGTACAGATCAAGTTCAAACCATCACGGCCTCATTGTCCATGTTGTCTGATCGATGCTAAGGAATTGAAACTCCACTTGGAAGGAACAAAGGGTGTTAATTCAATTCATCTCGAAATCGTCGATGTCCCAGCATCTGAACGATGGTCAAGATTGGTCAATGATTGACGCCATTGTAAGAAGAAGTAAGCAGGTACAGTCCAGCCACCTACTGAGATCACCCATGTTAGAATTGATCCAATCACAACTCCATACAATGGGAAAAGCCACATTGCAACTATCGCATAGACTGCAACACTCGCTCCACCCAACATCATTGGCCCTGCAGCTCCTTGAGGAACATCTTGCCCTTGAGAGAGCCAAAGAGCAACCATTGAAGTCAAAAATATAGCAGGGAAGGTACTGACTAATCCAGAAATCATCGCATAGGATAGGCTTGACAACCAAACTGCACATCCAATGGCCAGCGCTGCAGCACTACCTCGTGCTACAAGCACAAGTGGACGAACTCGATGTTTTCCTTTCGGAGCATGAACCGTTGTCCATGTGCTCCATATCCCGAGTAAAACCAATGTCAAGAGAAGAAGAAGTCCAAATGACAACTCGCTAAGTCCCTTGTCCTGAACTAAATCTGCGCCATAGAGGCCAATCGTTCCAACCGAGGCCCAGACCAGCAGAGAGAGTACCATTGTCGCCATTAATCCAGTACCAAATCGAGTTGGTACCTTCATCCACACCAAAAGAAAGAGAGCATTTACCAACATTCCAAGTGGGACGACAGACATTGCTCGATCAAATTCTGAACCTGAGGACATGCTGTACATGCCTATAGCTGCGGGAACGATTGTTGTAGGAACAGTCGCTAGAACGCCTCCTGTTCTTCCTCCAAACTTTTCGATTGCCACGGTTACTAATGTAGCAACTACTCCTGCGAAGAAAGCAGAGAGAAGGATTGATGAGAGTAACATATCACTCAAACGGATCAATGTTTACAATTTGCTCAATATCGATTCGTGAATAGCCACGCTCTCTGGCATTATCAGAGGCTTTCATCAACATCCTGCGAATCCATCCAAACGCCATAAGTGCACTGAGGCGGTTAACTGAATCAATGAAATGCATCGGATCTCTTCCAAGATTTGCATGCTTGCGGATATCGGATTCAAGTTCTGAGACCATATCTCCATATGTGTAGAGTAAATCTTGAGCTGCCTCGTCAGTGATGGCCATTTTTGCATGTGTTCGTGACATTGACTTCACGTGAGGAATTGTAATCAATCCACCACCTTGAACTTGGATGCCTTCTTCTTCGACCTCTTCTGCATCTTCGTCATTGGCTGCTTCGCCCTTACCCATCGAGTTTAATGCAAGTTGAAGATGTCGTGGCTTGATGGTTGAAACGCGATCTCTCGATGCTGCTTCTTCGCAATTTCGCATAAGTCGAGCAAGGAACTTTTCGATGAATTCAATTCCGCCCTGAACTGCTGCTGAGCCAACGGACTCAACTTGTCCAAGACGATCAATCATCAGTTCTCTGGTTCGGTTGTAATTCAGTCGTGTGCGATTTGAATCGTCCAAGGTCTTTCGCTCAGGATCATTTTCCAGAGTTGCTTGTTCCATCGAAGGAACGAGGGAGTCTAGTTCTGAACAAACAAGACCAACAAGTGATTCTTTTACTGCACCAGAAATACGCATCGTTGTAAATGTCGATGCTACTGAACCGATGTGGCTTGGAGCGTAAGGCTTTGCCGGCATATCAAAGGCTACCTTTCCACCTCTTTGAACACACCGTGATGGATGGCTCCTACCATTCAGTCAACCATGGCCATGCACCATCGGCTGTTACTGGACGCATTCCATCCTCATCACGAATCCACGTATCTTCAGAACCAATGCTTCCATCTGCATGAACGACCTTTGGCTCAATAGCCATCGTCCCTCCAATAGGTAACGGACGATCAAATCCTGCAGCAACAACCGGAGATTCATCGAGTTGTAGGCCAACAGAATGGCCTAAGAATTTTGATTGATCGGGAACCATGCCCATCAAGTGTTCTTGATGACCCAGTTCATGTGCTAATGCTTGACCTTCAACCCATGCATCACTGCATAGGCCACCTTCATCGAGAACACCCACAACAGTATCCTTGACAGCCAACATATCTTCTAAACGTTGATGCCATTCTTGGGAAAGAGAACCGAGAGAAAACATTCTGGTCATATCTACAACATAGCCGCGATGAACATGAACAAGATCGACCAATACTGGTTCGTTTCTCTTGATTTTATTGAATCCAGAACCCATACCTGCAAGGGGATGTGGCCCTGCGCCTCCAACTGCTGAATCAAAGAAGGACGGAACGCCGCCTGCTCTTCCAGATACGATGACACCACGGTTGCACTGCAAAGGG
>CAXDRT010000062.1:0-9323 GCA_963991835.1 uncultured euryarchaeote | reverse complement strand
GGTGCTAAAGGACCATCACGTGGCCCTCCTGGAGGCGCTCCTAGCGGTCCAAAACGAACCTCTCAACCATCCGCAGTAGGGAAGAAATCAGTAGGTTCAGCCTCTAATGAATCGTCACAAAATGATGATGATAAATCTCAAAAGAAAGTTCGTAAGGCTCGTATTGAAGTTGACATGTCTCTCTTTGAGGACTGGCAAGCCGATGACAGAGAAGCTGCTGTTGATTGGGTAGTCGGTGGATTTGGTGATGGAGAGCAAGAACGAACCATCTTAATGCAACTCCAAGAAACTGGTTGGACAGCCCAACAATCAAGGGCAATCTATGATCTTGCTCGGAATCGGTAATCAGTAGACTCAAAAACATGACGAGGTTGGACAAATCGAGGGGGGGAATATATGTCAGAAGGAGTACCAGAAGGAGCCTCTCTTCCTGAAGGGATTGATGTCGATGATGCAGCTGCATATTTCGGCGTAACAGAGTCTTCCGACGTTCTTCAACAACTCATGGATATGGATTCTAAACAGGCTCTATCCAAGACTCTTGAACATCTTTCTGATGTGGTTTTACAACCAGGTGAATTCAATTTTGAAGCAGCAAGCGAGCGTCTTCAGTGCGAAGGTGGAGAAATATATTTCCTCATTTTTGGCCATCTGAATCTCATGTCCCTTCCTGACCCAATGCTTGTTTTTGCAGGTCAACAAGATTCGACTGGCTCAAGTAATTCGGCTCACCCGCTTGCAACTGAAGAAGTAATTGAATCCATATCCGTACTCTTCGATCCCATGCAATTTTTGAAAATACTAGCAATTGGGTATTCAACGGGAGGGGAATCTGAAGTTGACCGTTATCTTACATCAATTCAGGATATGATGACAAACCCGTCGGCGAATCTCGAGAAAATTCAAACCCTAGCATCTGAGTCAACATCTTCTCTAGATGTTGCAGGCCATGCTCTTCCAATCGCACTTCTTGCAAGTCCAGGTGCAGAACCTGCCACTATTGAGGCTGGATTGGCAATGCCTATTCAAGAGAAGAAACCTGAGCGAGTTGCTAAACCAGAAAAACCTGCGCAAGAAGAACAGTTGTCTCCAGAAGAACCCGTTTCAGTTCCTCTACCGACTTCAGAATCGGTTCCTCTTCCAAGAACAGTTGAAGCAGAAAAATCCTCCTCCTCAGTTCCACTTCCTTCTGTTGAAACACCAGTTACAGTGGAAGAATCTCCAAAGAATGATGTTGAGGCGGATCTTGCAACTCAAGATGCATTTTCTGGAGCCTTTGGAACAGAATTAATTCCTGAGGTTGAAGAAGTGGTGGTCGAGGAGCCTATTGTCGAGGAGCCTATTGTTGAGGAGCCTATTGTTGAGGAACCTGTTGTTGAGGAGCCTATTATTGAAGAGCCTATTGCTGAGGAACCAGAAGAAGAATGGGTCAGTGATGCTGAACGATTTATTGCAGCAGATGTTGACGAATCTGGAGCATTATCCGTTGAAGAATTAGCCGTTGCAGCAAACCTTCCGCTAGACGCAGCAGAAGAACTCCACAAAGCTGCAGATGCAGATGGTGATGGAGAAGTTACTCTTAGTGAGTTTGTTTCCTCTGACGCCGCAAAAACGATGTCGAGTCTTCCTCGACCAGTTGCCCCGGTTCGTCGTCCAATTCAGAAGCAACAACCATCAACACCATCTCCAGGTATTCAAGCACCTCAGGCAGGATGGCAACAGCAACCAGTACAGCCTGTGCAACCAGTACAACAGCAACCCATCCAGCAACAACCTGTGCAACAACAGCCTATGCAACAACAACCGATGCAACAACAACCGATGCAGCAACAACCTATGCAACAGCAACCAGGAATGAATATCCAACCGACAATTCGCTCAGGTATTCATTGTAGAGGATGTGGTATTGGTCTTGATCCATATTGGAGATTTTGCCCAATATGTGGTAATATGAATGCGAGTGCACATCGCTAATCATTACTTGGTAGGAAGACTCCTGATTCAGTAATACAGGTATCATCTAACCAAACTGTAGGTTCTGCTAATACGCCTGAGATGTGAATCCCTACGTTCGAATTTCCACCTAATCGGGAATTGTCTCCTATTGAGAAATAACAACTTCCGAGCCGTTTCTCATCTTCCAAAACATTTCCAACAAGGCGCGCATTTGGATTCATCCCAAAGCCGAATTCTGCGACAGTCCAAACATTTTCACGATCTTTTGATTTGAGTTTCTTAGCCACTTCTCCGAATGATTGGCGAATATTTGCAGCAAGACTACCGCCCTTTACGTCAATTACAGTTCCATTTTCAATAACAAATTCAATGGGCTCATCGATAAGAGTTGAGTCCCAAGACCCATCGATAACGATGGTGCCATTCATTGTCCCCTCTTTTGGGAGAACGAACACTTTTCCTGCGGGTAAATTCATCAGCATTCTTGGTCGATTACAAATCCCATTATCGTCAAGCTTCCAATCTCTCCAACTCACTTCAAATGTTACATCAGTCCCTGCTTCAGATTTGACATTGATGATTCTTCTTCGTCTCAATATCGTCCCAATGTTCGAGATTCTTCGTTTTACTTCCTGGAAATTAGCAGTCATGCCACCTTCAGTATACAATTCGATGTTCATTCCCGGCATCGTTGCAACTCTCGCACCATCTCTGACCGCTTGCCGAACAGCACGAGTATGGGTAAGAGAATACTTTGTTGGAGCAATGACAACTTGTTGCTGTCGCATGAGAGATGCAACGGGGCTAGGAGGTTCTTCCCCGTGGTGTCTTGACTTTGGCATAACAACGAGTAGAACTCTATCTGAACGCAGTTGGGTGGCTTCATGCAACGACTGACCAATTTCTGCTGTTGTTGGATCGCATACGATCAGCACATTCTCTCCGCGTCGTATGTCCATTGAAGTTTGAACGACTCGATCAGAGATTGCTTTCAGTTTTTCTTCCTCTGACATATCCTCAGAGATTGTGTTAACATCTTGATCTGGTTCATGATGATCTTCGTTGAGAAGCGCATTGATGTCTTCATCGACATCAGCAGTGGATGATTTCTCATCCTTAACTTTCCCGTCGGATGGAAGCACCATGTATTCCCATATACTCATCCATATTGAATGTGTGGCTTTGTAAAACCAATATTCCCTATACGAGTCTTGATGAAGAGGTCATGTTGTGGCTGAACCATGAGCGAAAAAGACGAGTTTCTTCAACGTATCAAAGACATTCATCGAATAGGTAGCATCCAAGGTCATTTAGGCTGGGACCAAGAAACACTGATGCCTGAAAAAGGAGCAAAATCCAGAGGGGAAATTATGGCTTGGTTAGCTGCACTTGCCCATGAAAGAGTCATCGACCCAAAGATGGGTGAACTCTTGGAAAAGGTTGAGACTAGAAACGATTTAGATGAATCTGAACAAGCGAATGCCCGAGAATTTCGAAAGCGATACGATAAGGCAACAAAACTCTCATCGAATTTTGTATCAACATTTGCTCAAGCAAGAAGTGAAGCTCTTGTAGCGTGGCAGAATGCTCGTTCAAATTCAGACTTTTCTGCATTCTTACCACATCTCGAAACACTCGTAGCCTTGACCCGTGAGAAGATCGATGCATATGGATATGAGGGGACGCCCTACGATGCTCTTCTCGATGAATATGAATCAGGAATGACCGTTGAAGATTATGATCCTCTTTTTGAGGGTTTGAAACAACGTCTTGTTCCACTTCTCCATCGAATAATGGAAGCAAAGAAGACCAATCCAGATCCAACCTTGCCAGAAGGGATGACTTTTTCAGTAAAATCTCAAGAAGAATTCTGTATTAAGGTAAGTGAGAGAATGGGATTCGACTTTGCTGCTGGACGTATGGACGCATCTACGCACCCATTTTCAGCAGGAATTTGGCCGGGAGATACCCGATTCACAACACGTTATGATGAACTTGATCCTTTTTCTTGCCTCTATGCGGTCATGCATGAGACTGGCCACGCGTTGTATGAACAAGGGCTCGATGCGACTCATCAATACACACCAAGAGGTGATGCGGTTTCGCTCGGTGTTCATGAATCACAATCGAGGCTGTGGGAAAATCAAATCGGTAGAACCCCGGAATTCTGGGATGTCGTCATGCCATGGTTCAGAAAAGCATTCCCTGATGCTCCATCTTGGGATTCAAATACCTTGAATAGAATTGCCAATTGTGTAGAACCAGGATTTATTCGTGTAGAGGCAGATGAAGTGACATACAATCTTCATGTTATGTTACGATACGAGATTGAAAAGAAAATTTTCAATGAAGATTTCCCGCTTAATCAGTTACCTGAGTTGTGGAATTCAATGATCTCTGAATGGTTTGGGATTACAGTTCCTAGCGATACTCTTGGCTGTCTCCAGGACATTCACTGGTCTATGGCAGCGTTTGGATACTTCCCAACGTACACGCTTGGAAACTTGTATGCTGCCCAATTGCTTGAAGCAATGAGCTTAGAGCTTGGTTCGATTAACAACCACATCTCATCGGGAGATTGGTCTGGAATGCTTGAATGGCTGAGGACTAAAATCCACAAGAGAGGCAGTGCTCTATTGCCAGCAGATCTCATTGAAGAAGCAACAGGTGCTCCTCCTTCATCAGACGCCTTTCTTCGATATGTTGAAGAAAAATATGGAGAGATATATTCTCTCTGATTATTCTTCTTGATCTTCTTTAGAAGATGACCCGACAAGTCTGTTAATGCGATCTGTTAATTCATTAATTGCATCACCGAGATCATTGCTTCGATCATCTTCGTGGTCTGTACCAAATGTTGTTCCAAGCAATGTGACCATTGCCCCTGACAACATCATCACAGCAGGCCAGTAAACATCTTCTGCTACCATGCCGTCTTTAGCTTGCATTCCACCCCAAATTGCACCCACAATAAATACAATTAATCCAATCATCATCTGTTGATATCCTTTTCCAAGTTGTTCTTCCATGCTACTCATAACACTCATGCTGAAATAGTTCGTTGGGTAATTAAGTGTATTCTATAAAGCATCTCGAATAATATCAATTCCAAGGGGTCATCAGGAGAGGCGAGCCAGTTTGGCCTTCTTCGACTAAGATTTTTCCTTTCACTCCAGTTGAGTCCGTTCTTTCAAACACAGGCGTTCCCCCTACAACAGTAAGAACGGGCCAACCTACCAATTTGAGTCCACTGAATGGATTCCAACCGACTGTGGACCAGGTGTTTTGATCTTCAACCATAATTTCTTTTGTCATATCCACAAGCGTAATATCGCCATCATAACCTTGTTCGAGTTTGCCTTTTCCGATCATTCCGTAGCATTTTGCTACATTCAAAGACATCCACTTAACGACTTGTTCAATGGTGCAAGCGCCCCTTGAGGCGTGGGTTAGCATGACAGGGAGTGAGGTTTCAACCCCAGGCATTCCACTGTGCGCTTTTGGGAATCCTTTTGCTTTGTTTTCAAGCGTATGAGGGGCATGATCTGTTGCAATACATGCGATTGTGTCATCATGAAGCCTCTTCCATAATGTGTCCTTATCGATTTGATATCGAATCGGAGGATTCATCTTCAAACGAGTACCACGCTCAGCGACATCACGTTCGTCGAATGTAAGGTGCTGCGGTAACACTTCAGTTGTGATATGCGCTTCACCGTCTGTTCCAGTGAGTGATGTCAATCCATGGAGCCAATCTGCTTCGACACCTGAGGTAAGGTGAAGAACATGCAATCGATGTCCACTCGCTTGTGCATATCCAACTGCTCGCTTTGTAGCAATAAGTGCAGTCTGATCATCTCTCCATTCAGCATGAGCTTCCATATCTGTACGTCCATCGATTATTTTCTTACGTTCATTCATTCGATCTTCATCTTCAGCATGAACAGCAATCAACCCAGCCGTATTGTCAAAAATAGTTTTGAGTGCATTTGATTCATTGACTAACAAATCGCCTGTTGATGAGCCCATGAAGATTTTAATTCCGCAAATCCCAGGAATTGCGATTGGCGCATCAGGAGTGCCAACGGCTTTTTGCAACTCCTCAACATTCGATTCAGTGGCTCCAATAAAGAAACCATAATTTGTCACACAGCGATTATCTGCGGTTTCTAATTTATTGTGCATTGAAAGGAGTGTTGTTTGACTTGGCACATTGTTTGGCATGTCAAGGAATGAGGTGATTCCACCGCTAGCAGCTGCACAAGAGCCAGTGTACAAATCTTCTTTCTCTGGTTGACCAGGGTCTCTAAAGTGAACTTGAGGGTCGATTAAACCTGGAAGAAGATGCAATCCAGAAGCATCGATAATCTGTGTGCTTGAATCATGAGGTTGAAGCCCACCTCCAGGTTGAACTGCTGTAATAATTCCGTCAACGATTAACAAATCGCCGACAACGGTTGTCTCTGGAAGTATCATTGTTGCATTACGGATGAGCATACTCATATTGGCCACTAGTACGTTGCTAGAGCACTCAGTCAATGAATGCTCTTATCGTCTTCGAGCACTTTTTGGTCTGAAAGCATTACAGATTTCATCGTTCATATCGATGTATGGCCCTTGAATGAGGTCGACACAGTAAGGAACTGCTTTCCATATCTCATCAATTGTTTCACGAATCGCCTTCGGCCGTCCTGGGAGATTAAAAATTAAACAAGAACCCCGAATTCCTGCTGTTTGTCGAGAGAGAATTGCAGTTGGAGTAAACGCTAACGAAATTGAACGCATCTGTTCACCAAATCCTGGCATCATACGCTCACAGACATGTTCTGTGGCTTCAGGAGTAACGTCTCGAACAGCGGGGCCAGTTCCACCTGTTGTTACGATAACATTGCAGCCAGTATTATCCGCAAGTTCAATCAAGACCTCTTCGATGATATCTTGCTGATCAGGGATGCATCTGTAATGAACTTCAACAGGAGATGCAATGGCTTCTTTCAAAAAATCAAGAATTGCTGGTCCGCCTTCGTCTTCATACTCCTTTGAATGAGCTCGATCTGAAGCCACAAGTATGCCGATTACTGCAGTCTCTCCAACGTGTCCGTTGCGACCATCGAGCGATGTTGTTGAATCCATCTTATCAACCTAGTTTGATCCATACTTTTCCTTGATGTCATTTTGGAAGCTATCCAATAATGTATCTTCGAACAGTTCGGTTTGCCGGCGGTTCTTCGTGGAGCGTATGTGAAGAATGGCTGCTAGGATGAATACGATAATAATGATCGGAATAACAGCTTCAAGCTTGTACTTGTGCATGATTTTAACAATACCTTCTGCGGTGTATGCCCACGTAATCGATGCAATAAAACCACCAACCATGGTTGCAATAAGAACACGCATAAATTTCATTCTTGAGAGCAATCCAAGCATGGCTCCCACAAGAACACCAGATGCCATGAATGGGATCCATACAAAGACAATCAGTCCCCAGAAGCCCCATTTGTTAATCATCTCACGCTTCTCGTTTGCGGTATACTCGACTGTTGAAAGGATATCGCCCAGTAATTTTGTTTGGAGCATTCTTCCGCCAAAACCATCTTGACGAGCGACAGCAGCGATGCGTTCATCTTTGTCACCTTTGGTTTCAACCCGTCCTGCACCTGAACGATCTGCTAAGGTTGACACTTGGTTACGTGCCTTAACAATTAATTCCTGAGATGTTAGCAAATCACTGTTTCTCTCAGAAATGTACGTGCGAAGTTCATCTTCTACTTCAGAAGCGAGACGCTTGTAGCGGAAATATGCAAATCGTGTTGTTGGTTTGAAAATAACAGAAATAAAGACGATACGATCATCACTTGTGATGACAGCATTTTCAAGTTTCAATGTGTTGTCACGTACAAAGAACAAATCCAACGAATCTCGAACTTCATCTTCAACTCGTGATAGGGAATGAAGTTCTTCGAAGAATGAAGTGTAATTTTCTGGAGCTTCTTCGTCGTCTCGGTCACCTACGCCAATTCCTACACCTGAATCGAAATCAATTGCTTGATTGGAACCGATACTTCGTACGGTGAGTTGAACTGGCTTAAAGACGTGGAAGAGAGCAAATTCATCAAGTACTTCACGAAGAATTTCATCACGAATTGTTTTGCTATCACTGAGGGTATTTTCCGTGTTCTTGTATGGGACCATGATGTCAATCGACAGATCTCTAGGTTCAACCTTAGCCAGTTCATGATCAATTGAAATTCCTAATCGGCGCTCACACTTTGAGATAATATCTTCAACAAGTCGAATGATGTGATTTCGTGACAATATGTCGTCGGCTTCTTGATGATATACCTTGTACATGATTGGATAGGCAATCAATAATGAGAAAACTGACAATGAAAGGGAATTGAAAGCCATCCACCAGGCTGGAATTCCAGCAGCTCCACCAGCGAGCATAGCGGTTTCACGACCGCCTCCTAGTTCAGCAACCAAAAGGATGTAACCCCAATTTCCTAATTCTTGTACAGACCAACATGAACGAGGCCCTGGTTCTGTTATACGGACTTCTCGTACCGTCTCGTCCCCTCCAAATGGAAGGAATGCGAAACCTTTGGTCGTAATATCAAGTTCAAAAGCAACAGATTTTTCCATTAGGTCCATCATGGGTTGAATAGAATCATTTTCTGCATCTTCCCTTGTTTCATACATCTCGACTGTTAGCGAAACAACGTAATTTCCTTCATCGAGTGAACTGTAATCTGCCTTTGCATGGGCACGATTGTTTTCATCGTCTAAAGCCCGAATAGATTCTGTGGCATTTGAGGAACTTGACGTTCCTTCTTCTACAATGTTGTAGGTCAATACCACATATCCTGCGGGTAAATTGTAGACATTTAGAGAAAAGACTTCAGCATCTTCGTTTGGGAAGATGTGAATCCACGGCTCATCATCAATTTCAGTGCATTCCTTTCCGATGTCGAGAAATGTGGTTGAGGCACTGTGATCCATTGCCGTTGATTGTCCAAGCATACCTGATGACATGGATAGGATGAGTGCACCGTAGAGGATTCCATACATTACGCCAACGAAGAGAACTGGATTTTCTTTCTTGGCAAAGATACTGCGATTATCCCCATCCGTACGTCTACGACGGATTTCATCGAGTTCCTTAAGCAATGAATCACTCTTAGATTCAGGTTCAGGAACTTCTTTGGGCAGTTCCTCCCCAACAATTGCCTTCCCCATGTGATAAGCACATGCGTGATTGCAAATGAACCCATTGATGAAAACGGGTGAAAGGTGGGTTGGGCCGGACTTGAACCGGCGACCTCGGCATCTTCAGTGCCGCGCTCTCCCAACTAAGCTACCAACCCTTT
>CAXDRT010000061.1:0-9337 GCA_963991835.1 uncultured euryarchaeote | reverse complement strand
GAATTCTCCCTGACCATTCCTGTTCCTCACTTGGATTTAGTCGTGCTTCAACATCACTCTTTCTCGATGTTATGTCATTATGATATGTGGAATCAAATGAACCATAGAAGAGGTGGGTATTGGAAGGTAAATTACGGATGAATGTACCAGGATTTGTTGCCCATGTACCTGAGTTGGAATTTCCACTTGAGTCAGTATATTTGAACATGAAAAGATAAACATCATCCCCAGTCCATTTATTTTGGAACGTGAATGTTCCGCCAAGAGTTGGGACTGTGAATGTTGGAACGATATCCATTGGCCCGTTCACTGTAGTCCCTGATGTCCAAGGAACTGATTTCTGATTGATTGCACAACCTTGGCTATCAATCGTCCATCGTGATGGACTATCTGCACAAATGTCGACATTTGCAAACACACCATCACCGTCGAGATCAGCACATCCTGCGGCATTGACAATTAATCCAGTAGGTGTTCCTTCACATTGGTCAAGAAGATCGTTGATACCATCTAAATCGGTGTCTCGTTCAATTGCTGCGCAGCCAAATTCATCTACATCTGAAGCTCCTAAGGGAGTGTATGGGCATTGGTCTAAGATAGAGCCTGTTGCATTAAAATCGTTAACTGCATCATTATCATCATCCTCATCTTCTGTGGAATCAAAACAACCGTCCATGTCAAAATCAGTGTTTACGTTTCGTTGAAGAATCCAGTTTGTTCTCCCTTTTGGGCATAAATCTGAAGTGTCATTTTCACCATCATTATCATCATCTGAGTCTTCTATAAGGTCATGGCAACCATCTTGATCCCAGTCTAAATAGAGATTAGCTGGCCAGTTGACTTCGCCATCCTCACAGGAATCCATCTCGTCAAGAATTCCATCACCATCATCATCAGCATCCATACCATCATCCATGCATCCATCTTGGTCACGGTCATTTTGCTGATCACTCAACCATCCAATTGTTGAAGCACATGAATCATTGATGTCCAAAATACCATCGTTGTCATCATCTGTATCCTCATCATAATCTCGACATCCATCCTGATCGACGTCACTCGAAGAACTTGAGGCCCAACCATCACTTTCACCGATGCCATCTGGACAAAGGTCTATCTCGTCAAGAATTCCATCTCCATCAAGGTCATTGTTTTCAACAATGATGACAGATGTATTCCTGTAAGAGACAGTTTGGGTATATTCACCACACATCGCCATGCTGGATATGACAAAACTCTCTTCTCTCTCATCTAAGCCAGTCAATAGATGAGTAAATGAACCATCAGTTTGAACTGGAATAGTAATCGAATCGATATTTAGTGATTGATCTGGTATTTCCATAATCAAAGAACATGTCGAAAAATCTTGATGTAATACTTGGCCTTGAATTTGTATAATTGGAGATTCTACAACGATGTATTGTGGAATTATCAACGAGGTTACTCCTTCATCTGGGACAGATATTGTCAATGTGTTTGAATACACATATGCTGCACCAGTCGACAATATTAGTTCAACATCAATGGTGAAGACACCGTGTTTTGAAGGTTGAAGTATAATTGAGATGAATGTATCTTTCGTATTCATTATCACATCCAGACCATCGGGCTGATTGTCTTGGTGATATGTAGTCAAAACAGCATCATAACTTCCTTGTCCAGTTGAATCCAGAAGAAGTTTTAGTTCTATGATTTGATCAACTTCTCCACTTGGATTAATGGTGTCCCAACTTGCATTGAGAGCATATGGTTCTGGTTCAACTATTTCTTGTTCTTCTTTTACTGGATCTGTACCGAAGCACCCTGACAACATTAGCAAAGAAAGTAGAACGGCAGATACAACGCTTTTGCCCATGATAGTACATCAATCCGTAGGAATTGAACTTAACGCTTGCCAATGTAAAAATGCTCAGTCCTAGAATCGTTAACATTTAGATTTTCTAATTCAATATTTGATGTTGGAAAATTCACCCGAATTGGCATAACCCATAGCAGTGGCATATTTTTTTGTCTTTTTATTTTAACAACAACTTCCCAATGAACTCTAAGTAATTCAGAATTGACAGAGCCAGGCCAAATGTTTTCTGGAGGGGGAAGTTCAAACGTTCCATTCTCATCAAGCACCTGACCTACTCCTTCTTCTGAAAATCTCATTGGCCGAAGGAATACGCCTCCTGGTATGTCCTGTCGTTCCATCGGTGCATCTTCGCCTCCAGCTGTTCCATCATCAAGACCTTCCTCCCAGTGATGCGGAAGTGGAGTAGAAAGTCCAACCGGAGGTTGGTCCTCTAGTTTCCTTCCAGACAATTCGACAAGTGCTATTCGAGAAGGTGGTAATGTACCTACATGCCAATGAATCGATATTGATTTCCAATCAGGGCGTCGTTCAGGGATGATGCATTTGCCCCTGAGAGATTTTCCGCTTTGTATTTCAGAATCGAGTTCAAGAATTGGAGATTTAGCTGGATTTTTAAAATAGTCTTGTTGTTTTTTAAGATCTAAAAAGTTTGCAACCATCCGTAACAGCAACGGCATGAGAAGGAAAGGTACGACAACGACTGTTAAGACTGGGTAATCCAACAGACCCAATCGAATACTTTGTGTTCCTAAACTCGGAATGCCTAGTGCACTTAGTATGGGTTCTACGAAAAGATAAGTGAGGGTTATGAGAAGTAAAATAACTGCGAAATTGATTAATCTTCTTGCTACAGAATGCAGGTTGTTCGGTATGATATACCAACCGCTTCGTTGTTGCTGAACAAGATTGACAAATTCGGAATTATCTGCCTGAGTTGATGATTTCCCATCCCACTCTTCTCCTTCTTTAGAAACAATTGTCCGTTCAAGCAACCATCCTTCCTCACTATTAATTCGAAATGGAGGATACCGTTCTTTGATTTGTTTAGCCGTTAGGTTTAGGCTGACCTTTTCTTCAACGATAGGAACTGAATTGGCTTTCCAACGCTGATGGTCAAAGGGGGGATATCGGACTTTGTGTATGATATTCCATTTTCCCATTGATGGCACCTCAAGTAAACAGCAATTTTATTCCCGCTTGGAATGCTAACTTTCTGAATGCAGGTACTTTTCGTAGAAGGGCCATTCCAAGAGGAACTGGCTTTTCGATGTCACCAACTGAATTGATCAATTCAATTATTTCGGGTTTAGCAAAATTAGCGAAATGCTGATCAAGTTCTTCATCAGTCCGTGTCGATACGAGTAAATCACGCAATGCTCTAGCTCTGTCTTGTTCTTTTTTCATCTTAGGCCATGACGGTTTTGTAATCGCCTTCAAATCTTTTTCTGTAAGTTTATTATTTTTTACGGCGACTACAAGATTGTCCACGATTGAGGAGATTTGTTTGAAACCAGGGCCAAGACCTCCTCCAGTAGTTGGCTTTGCCATACCTGCTGCATCTCCGAGTACCATGACTCGATTTTTGTAGGGACGGCGTATCATTCCTGAAGGTACAGGACCGCAATATCGTGCAGTTTCTTGTATGTTTTCAAATCGTTCTTTCCATAGTGGATGATTGAGTAAATCATTGTAGCAGTCGAGAATACTTTTTCCATCCAACATATCTGCTTTTGACCATAATCCAATACGATGAGTATCGTTTCCTGACGGAATTACCCACGCAAAAAATCCTGGAGCAATCTCAGAACCACTGTACATCTCTAGCCATCGGTTCTTGCCTTCATATCCAACCACTTCTGCTTGAAAACCAACCAGCATTTCTTTTGGACGTCCCATTTTGAATGTTCTTCGAACCCATGAATGTGCACCATCACAGCCAATGAAGAGTTTACAAGAGACATCTCGTTCTTCTTGTGTTCGTTGATTCTTGATAGAAACGATGACCCCATCGGATTCAATTACTGCATTAGTTGGCTGAGACTCAAGTAAAATATCCGCCCCAGCTTTCAATCCTTGTTGGACAACTTCCTGATCGAATCGCTTTCTACAAACAACATATGTCCGCAAATCACCATCCTTACCAACTGGGACAAGTGTGCCTGATGGTCCATGAATCAACGCTCCATCAACATCCTGGACGACGGTTCCGTAAGCTTCAACTGCATGCATAGCACTTGGAGTTACAAGGCCTGCACATTGAAATGGTCGTCCAATTTCTGTGTGTTCTTCGATCATTAAGACTGATAATCCTCTTTCACAAAGAAGGCGAGATGCATAACCCCCAACAGGCCCAGCGCCGACAATGACAACATCATAGTCGTAGTCCATGGTCCCTTTGATGGGCCTGACTTCATGAAGTTTCTTCCGATTTCACCGTTTAGCGAACCGATAACCGATTCTCTGATTCTTTTTCATGTACAGAATGGCAGTATATGGATTTCCTGTTTTCTTAGCAATGAGATCGTCGAATGGTCCAACTTCCCCCTTTTCGATTAATGTCTTAGCTTCCTCTCGAGTGAGTTCCCTTTTGCCAATTTCCCGAGGTATGTCAATTTTACATCCTGATGCACTGGTTTTAGGCCTGTAGTGCGTTTCAGTTTCGTATATTTCAGTCTTAAACTTAGGACATATTGCAACCACACCAGGTTGTACCTCGAATCTTCGAGCATCTGCAGCAGGTTCTCTTGGTGGGAATTCAAATCCAACTTTATTACCATCAAGCACAAGGAATGCAGGGAATGGCCTTCCTCTTCGCGAGATGAAATTATCGATGAGGCCTGATTTACCATCAACTAGAATTGCTTTAGCTTCAGCAGGACTAATTTCTCTCTTACAAATCTCTTTACCGACACCTCTGAATTTACATTCTTCATCATCACATGCATAATGTGTATCGGTTTCACGGATAATGCCACCATCACATTTTGGACAAGGACACACGGCTTCATCAGTGGTCTTTGCACGGGTTCCTGATGACAATGCAGAGGTGACCTTCCCTGAATCGTCAATGGTGATTGTTGTTGTATAGGACTCTCCATTTCGGTTGAAGAATCCATGTAAATCTTCGATTTTCTTTTCTTGTAAGAGTCTTGAAGCAGTTGTTCTATCAAACCAACGACCGCTGGTATCCTTCCAAAATACGAAGGTACAACCTTTGTCTTTACCTTCATTTTTTTCACAGGTGTATGAAAGAGCCGTTTCAGTAATTTTACTCTGACACAACGGGCATTGTCCAATAGACTGATCACCTGTGAATAGATCACTGCGCTCATGGTCTCGAATTTTGGTAACAAGATCATTCGTTTGGTCTATTATTTGCTGCATATATTCACTCGCAGCGAGTTTCCCTTGTTGTACAGCGATAAGAGCGGATTCCATTTCACCAGTCAATTCAGCTGATGTGATCCATTCAACTGGAATGCGTCTTAAGATTTCTATGATTCTAATTCCATGAGGAGCAGCGTTGATTGCTCCAGATTGTTGTCTGGAGATGTACCCTCTAGAGAGTAATTTTTCAATTGTATCTGCTCGTGTTGCAGGTGTACCCAATCCTTTGTCAGACATTGCTTCCGCAAGTTCTTCATCCTCAATCTCCTTCCCTGCACGCTCCATTAAGGTCAACAAACGTGCCTCCTTGAGGCGTGAGGGTGGTTTAGATTTGTCTTCTTTCCATGTATGTTCTTCAATTGTTGAAGAGATAGGATTGGTTTCCAGTGTGCCCCATCCTTCGGGGAAATTCAAATTCTTAGGAACAACTTCTCTCCAACCCAACGTTTGGTATTGTTGTGCTTCTCTGACGAAAATTTCCCCACCTAAATTGGCAGTTCTCTTTTGCTTCTCAATCGTTGATTGAGGGTACCATGAAGCCAAAAAATTACGGACAATCAAATCATAAAGTCTCTTTTCATCATTCGATAATGATCCAGACGGTGTCTTGCCTGTAGGAATGATTGCAAAGTGATCGCTCACTTTTGCATCATTGAAATTTCTCTGGACATTTTCTAATCCTCCTTCTTTCAATTGTTGGGAATATCCCGAATAGTCTGATTGATTGCCAATATTTCCAATTGTTTCATTGATGGCATCAGTCATATCGGATGGTAAATATCTTGAATCAGTTCTAGGATAAGTCGTTAATTTGTGTCGTTCATAGAGTGCTTGAGCGACGTTGAGAGTTCTTTTAGCAGGCCAAGAAAACATAGAGTTGGCTTGTCTCTGAAGGGAAGTCAAATCATAATTAAGCGGTGGTCGTTCTTTCCCAGTCGATAGTTTCTCACTAACTTCTGCATCCTTACCAGAATCAAGTAACGTTTGGATTCGATCTTTATCTTTCTGAGTAAGAACCCAGTGAGCTTTGACATCATCATCTGATTTTCCACCTTCCCAACGGCCGCTCCACATACTGGTTTTGCTTGTAAATGTAGCATTAAGTTCCCAATATGGGGTGGGGATATGCTGAAGAATTTCTAATTCGTGATCAACAATGATTCCAAGTGTAGCTGTTTGAACACGACCAATTGAGATTGCTTGCTTTTCACTTCGTTTTTTAGGTAAAAAGATTTCAGCAACACGCGATCCATTCATACCGATAAGCCAGTCTGCTTGACTTCTGCTATAGGCTGCATCAGACAATGGTTTGAATTCGTTTGATGATTTTCGTTCATCCCACGCCTTTTGTATTGCAGAATTGGTCATTGATTGCAACCACATTCGAGTAACATCGGTGTTAATTTTTGCGTGACTGTATATTGTTTGGAAAATTAATTCACCCTCTCTTGCTGCGTCACACGCATTTACGATTTCAGTTACTGATTTGTCCTTCATTAATTTCTTAATCGCAGTAAGTTGTTTTTTTGTGGATCCAGATTTTGGTTTGAATTCAAATTCATCTGGAATGTAAGGTAATCTGTCGGCAGTTTTTCTCCAATTCTTAAAATCAGGGTCATAATCGTCCATGTATTTCAGTTCGAGCATATGGCCAACTGCCCATGTGACAACTATACCGTCTCCTTGCCAATGTGTACCTTCCTTTTTGGATATGCCAAGCACCTTGGCAATGTCCTCTGCAACACTGGGCTTCTCGGCGAGGACAACGATGCTCATCATTTCATCCGGTTTGTCGACCATACTTGAAGGCTCGCCAAACTTCATTCTCAACAGATACCTTACGGTATCTATGGAATTAATCGGAAAATTGTTGAAGATTATTCCTACTCAATTTTTCATCCCAAACATCTTCATTTTCTCGGAATCCACAACCCTCACATCCGGGATAACCCGCGAGAAGTAATTCAGAACACATTTGTTCGAGCAAAGGTAAGACCTTGTTGGTATTCATTGGCAACCACAATGTTTCATAGGATCTATAAACCTCTAAATTTGTCATGATAATTTGGTTTTCTAAATCCTTGACGACCAGTTGTTCTCCAATAAGCAAGGACGGAAATGTAATCCTCTGAGGTAAAGCATCACTGATATTTAGAATAAGTCGATTCCATCGTTCGTGAAATTGCTGGGGAATCTCAATCGAAATTTCTCCAAGAGAAAGAATTCTTCGACCAGCTTCTCGCAATGCGAACCAGAGTGGTGAATTCTCCTCCATGACACTCCGAATCAGCGCAAGGCTTGAAGGATATCGGTTCAAGGGGAGTTTATGGGGAGAATCTTCAGGCTAATTTCCCGGCCGTTACTAGCGGTTCAAGATTCAGAGAAAGCACATGGCCGTTCTTTGCTCATGCTCAGGATACTCTCTTCAAATCCCTTGACACGTTTTATTCTTCGGACATTGTATAAACCAAATCGTGACCTCCCAATCACAAGGTTTGGAATTAACTTTCAACACCCATTTGGCATAGCCGCTGGTATGGATAAGCGTGCTGAAGCACTTAGAGGATGGGAATCTATTGGTGTAGGATTTTCAGAAATAGGAGGTGTGACTATGCTGGAACAAGAAGGAAATCCTAAACCTAGAATGTTTCGAAATGGAAAAGATAGAGCGCTTGTCAATAGAATGGGATTTAATAATCCAGGAAGTGAAAAGGTCGCCCTACGTCTGAAAAAAGCACGCAAATTCAATCGGAAAATTCCAGTATGGGTCAATCTTGGAAAATCTAAATTAACACCGTTGTCTGAAGCAAAGGATGATTATTCAACCACATTAAGACGGCTATGGCAGGATGTTGATGTCTTTGTGATCAATGTCTCTTCTCCTAATACTCCAGGGCTGAGGGAGTTGCAACACGGTGATTACTTGACGGGTATTATCAAAGAGTGTATTTCTGAAAATTCAAAATCATCAGATATGTATGGAGGAGAATCTAAGCCGATTCTCCTGAAAATAGCTCCTGATTTGTCTCTAAATGAACTTGAACAGATTCTTGATATCGCCCTATCAGAACAAATCGATGGAATTGTGGCGACTAATACGACACTAGACCGTCCAAATGATGTTGATAAAGCTTACAAAGAGAGTGGTGGCTGTTCTGGGGTTCCCTTATCGGCACGTAGCACTGAGTTGATTCATCATATTTTCAAATACACAAAAGGGGAACTACCTATCGTAGGTGTGGGGGGTATCATGTCTTCCGAGGATGCTTGGGAGAAGATTATCAATGGGGCATCACTTCTTCAAGCATATGCTGGCTTTGTGTTTGAAGGCCCTGGATTAACCAAAGAAATTGTCAAAGGATTAAGAAAGAGATTACAGAATTCTGAATACCAAACATTGGAAGATGCAATTGGGTCATCAGTAAATATGGAATGAGAGCAGATATTGAAATAGGTACTTGGATAGGGAGGAACGAAGAGTATGTTGTCATATCGCGTTCGACTCATGCTCATTGGTGGCATCGTTACCATTGCAATCCTTGGCACAATTTTTCTTCAAGCACCTTCGCCAACATTAACCGTTGAAGAGTTACTTGACAATTCATCAGATCATTTGGATGAAGATGTTGCTGTACGTGGAGAAATCATGGATGGTACAATCGATGAATTGAATATGACATTTATTTTAGAAGGCCCAGATCAAAATCTTTTGGTTGATTATTCAAATGCTGGATCTATTTCAAATGGTTTAGGCGATAATAGAACCGTATACGCAGAAGGGACATTCAAAGAAATCAATGGACAATACGTTATTGAGGCGGATACAATCAAGACATCGTGCCCATCAAAATACGAGGAAGAAGCATAAGTTGCTTCATCGTTTGATTGAAATAGACCTTCTCGTAGGGACTGCTGGGATAGGTGGGGAGCTAGGCGTACCCTGTACCACAAATCGTCTTTATGGTGGGCTGAATGCCTCAGGGCGGCGAAAGCGGCTTTTGGGTTCCTGTATGCGGACGTAGATGTCTCGCCCCTACATCTGTCTCTTATACACATCTCCGAGCCCACGAGACCGTACTAGATGTCGTATGC
>CAXDRT010000060.1:0-9594 GCA_963991835.1 uncultured euryarchaeote | reverse complement strand
AACCCCCGGCCTTCTGGTTGCAAACCAGACGCTCTTCCAACTGAGCTAAGCGCCCCTGTAGCCATTCGTGTGAACGCTTCCTTTTGAGTGTTTCATTCAATACGTTCAGTTGCAGTCGATGGTTGCATCTCGATCAGGACCAACACCCACACTCGAACAAGGAATACCAAGAATGGATTCCAATTGTCTAACATAATCTTGAGCAGCTTGTGGAAGTGAAGAGATTCCAAGACCGTTTTCATTTGCATGTCGAGCAACTACCAACCACTCTTCAAGAGTCTTGGATTCGAATCCAGGAACGGTCATGTAAATCGGTTTACAACGAGCAAGAGCAGATGCACTACTTGGCATCTCAGTTATTTCAGCACCATCCAGTTCGTAAGCAACACATATCTTGAGTTCATCTAGACCACCAAGTACATCCAGTTTGGTCAGTGCAAGTGAAGTGAATCCATTGATTCGATGGGCGTGACGCATGACAACTGCATCAAACCAACCACAGCGACGCTTACGTCCAGTAGTTGTTCCAAATTCATGGCCAACTGTACCGAGATGATCGCCATCAGCATCTTCGAGTTCAGTCGGCATTGCTCCGTTTCCAACACGAGTGATGTATGCTTTTGTGATGCCGATAACATCACTGACATGGCCAGGATGAATTCCTGCACCGTGAGTAGCATTTCCTCTTGAGGTGACTGAAGATGTTACGTATGGAAAGGTTCCTTGATCAATATCTAGAAGACATCCTTGTGCTCCTTCGAGAATGATGTGCTCATTAAGTTTCAGAGCATTATCAAGCATCAAGCCTGTGTTAGCGATACTTGATTCATAAATTCCATGAATCCATTGTACTTCCTTCTGTAACGATTGTTCGTCTATACGAACATCTGACCCAGCAGCCTCGAGAGAACGATTCATTCGCTCTGTTGCTGAATGTGCCCAAGAGGAATCGTTTACAATTTCTGCAAGGTCTCCAAATCTCAGACCGATTCGATTGATTTTATCAGAATACGCAGGACCAATTCCGCGGCCAGTTGTTCCAATTGTTTTGTCAAGACTATCCATTGCCCTGTGATAAGGAAGGATGATGTGAGCTCGTTCGGATACAAACAAACGGTTGCCTTTGGGATCATCACCACCTGTTTCAATCCAATTTTCAAGTTCAGAATTTAGAACCCATGGGTCGATAACCATTCCATCACCGAGGACGAGTGAGCATTCCTGACGTGTGATTCCAGATGGAAGGAGATGGAACTTGAGTACACGATCGCCTATGACCACGGTATGGCCCGCATTGTTACCGCCTTGAAAGCGTGCAACCCAGGACGCTTGTTCAGCAAGTCTATCGACGAGTTTCCCTTTCCCTTCATCGCCCCATTGCGCTCCTAATATTACGGTTGTTGGCATGTCAATCAAACTTATGTCATCCAAGAACGTCCTTGAACTATGCCCTCTGAATTTGTCAAGTACTTTGGGATGTTATGGGTATTTTGAACACATGTTCATATACTGTCGTTCAATCTTCCATCTACCGTCAAAGAACGTTTACTTACCGAGTGAGAAAAGGACGTTCCGAGGCATAATTACTGAGACATGTAATACAAAGATTTATATAATCGACTAGACTATTAGTAAACCCGAGGTTGAGAAGATGAGTGCAAGTTACGGAAACAACAGACGAAACAATACCAATCAAGAACGAAGAGTTCTCGAAGGACACACAAGTCCTTGCGAAGAATGTGGAGCCGTTGACTGGAGCCTAGACATTTCAAGAGGTGAAGTCACCTGCAACAGCTGCGGTCTTGTCGTAGAAGAAAATGTACCCGACCCAGGAGCAGAATGGACAAAAAGAGACAAGGGCGAAGATCGTTCTCGGGTAGGTGCTCCTATGACATACACACTCGCCGACAAGGGGTTGAATACAACAATTGACATCAAGGACCTTAACTCAGGCTCAGCAAGTCGATTGGGAATCTCTAGCCAAAGCCGCCGTGAATGGCGACGAAGAAGAATCATCGATGAACGTTCCAAAACTCGAAAGAGTAGAGAGAGAAATCTGGTGAAAGCGAATCAATTCATCCGAGATCGATCTCAATTACCGAAGGCCCTTCAAGAAGAAGCGGCTCGATTGTATCGACGTCTCTCAGACAAAGGCTACGTAACAGGGCGATCAATCGCAGGCGTATCTGCAGCATGCACATACCTCGTAGCACGAGAAGAGAATATGCCACGCCAAATCCCAGACGTTGCTGAACAGTTTAGCATCGAGGAAAAAGAACTTTCACGCCTGATTCGACAAGTATCGAGAATGCTCAACATGCACTCAATCAGTTCACCTGATCAGTACTTTGACCCATTCATGTCCAAGTTAGAACTCCCACCTCCATTGAGAACACAAGTTCTGCATCTTTGGTCTTTGATTAAGCCACATGAAGATGTTTGGCAAGGCAAGAAACCAATGGGCGTTGCTGCTGCACTGATTTACAAGGCGGCAAATGAATCAGGGTCCCCAAGAACGCAATCAGACATCTGTTCAATCGCAAATGTATCCGAAGTTACCCTTCGAGGTTTGCTACGCCTCATTGAGGGATTGCTCTCTCAACTTAGCAAAGGTTCCCAACAATAAGAACCTAAAGTTGATGAATAGGCAATCATAGGGCCAAGCATGGGCTTCAAAGCACGTGCACGCAAGACCAAGGCTGAATCTGGTAAAGATGACAAAGCGAAAGCAAAGAAGAACGTCGGAGAAACTGCATGCGCACTCAAGTCCTGTGAAAAATGGGCTGACAAAAAGTTAGGCGGGCGGTCATTATCTTTCGATGATGCTACTGAAATGTGGGGGAGTGGAAGTTTCACCTCCACCAAGGGACGAGTACGCGTCTGCAAATCCTGTTACCGATCTTGGAAGAAGGAAAACAAGAATGATGACATGTATTGATGTTCACTTTCACTTTTCACTTACACCTATCATAAAGCACCAATACCGTCTGCACTCAGTAGCAAGGTATGCGTAACCAAAGAACGCCCGTTCGAAGTCTCGTCACTAGCCAAGGAACTTGCATTGCAATGGATGATGGAATGATTGTTTGGGAAACCAAAGAGAATAGAAAAACACTCCGTCTTCATTGTATAGCTACTGTTATTTTAGGAATGCAGAATGATGATGGTACTGTTGAAAAAATGTTTGTTGGTGATGGAAAAGGCCAACTCCACATTCTCTCTGTCCCTAACCTGGCTCTGGAAAAAAGTGTTGCAATAAGTGATTCTGCACTACGAGCAATGTGTTTAGATTCTGATGAAGAACTCGCTCTTTTGATCGCAGATGCAGATGGTAAGATCTGGCGATTTGACGGGACATCGAATCCTCATCTCTTGTTTGAAACAGACAGATCAATTTCTTCAATACGAAGTGAAAGGAATTCAATACGCATTCAATCAGGATGGGAACAGTGTACATTTGAACGAAATGGACTTCTACAAAAATCGCATGATGCTTCCACATCCTTTGGAGAAAACACCATGCTACGTAGACTGAGAGAACGACAGAAACTTGACGAAAAAAGAGACCATGCTGAATCTCAGATTCGATTAATGGCAGGAGTATGATTAGTCCGTTTGTTCCTTCTCGACTCTCGGCCAAGAAGGAACTGGTTCACACCATAACGACGTTGGTGCGGAGCGAGGCCAAGCCCTTGGTGCAACTCCATTATTCGACGCAATACTCTCCAGAGCTTTACAATGATGTTCAATTGTTGAGAAGATATGATCTTCGCCTTGCAATATTGGACCATGCATTGGAACTAACTTTGCAGGACGTAGCGATTGGATCAATCGCAAGCTTTCAATCCCTTGAATGAGATTACCTGTTGGTACATCCCATCGAAGGGGACGATCTGCTCGAGGAAATAATGCCCCTGCTATGACCGTCTTTGCAGAAGGAATGTGAATCGAAATATTATCCGAACTCGGCCCAGGAGTTTCGAGCAGTTCGATGATAGAATCATCTAAACTAATCGATTCTGAAAAATTGATTGCTTGTGTGGATAGAACGGGCATATCTGAATCATAGCGATTTGCCCAAGTCGTGAAAAAGTCACCACTTTCAAGCGATAATTGAGCAGTCTCATGAATGAAAACAGGTATTCCGAAAGATTCAGAAAGGGCTTTTGCACCACCACTGAAAGGATATCTCCTCGAAGTTAGAATGATTTTATTGAGGGATATCGATTCTCCGAGTTGCCCTCGAATTCGTTCTTCCTGCAATAATTGATACCACGCAGTACCTGAATCGATTAACACTGCCGAATTATTACCAATCAGAAGGGTTGCATTTGCATCATGGTGAATGCCAGGCAACCTCACAATGCGCATAACACTCGCATGGGTCAATAGGGTTTCAAAGATGGCATCCAGTATTGTCCGATTAGGTGGTTGCGATTAAATAGAGGAAGTGGGTCGCAACGACATGGCTAGATTCCCTGAAGCAGAGGAGCGCTTGCTTCGAGTTAAGATTTGCATGAAATGTAATGCACGTAATGCTTGGCGAGCCACACGCTGTCGAAAGTGTGGCTACAAGGGACTACGTCCCAAGAACATGGAACGAAAGGGCGTTTGATCTCAAGGTAACAGCACTGGAAGGACCAGTGCCATTGGATCACCAAACAACCACAATGGTAGTATTGCTGGCCATAAGAAGAGTAACAAAGGCAGTTTCAAACTGACCCATACATTTCTTACTCCCTCATTTTCTAACTTTGCTATATGAGCACGAACCTCATCATCTGATGGAGACTGGCGAGGAGCCCTCCTTCGATGATAAATTTTCAAATCTCCATTTGGCAATTCCATTGTATCAGTAAGAATCCAAGCGTGCCTATTTTGAGCAGTCGATAGAGGGACTGATAAGGAAATCCAAGCCATGGATAAGTCAGAAAATGATCGGATATTTCCTGATGCAAGATTTCTGACGAGTAAGATGAAAGGAATGAGTAAAAAGAATAAGCCACCCCAAATCAGTAAACTAAGCGATGGTGGAAGATGAAGAATTACTTCATCCATATACGTATCTGAATAGACAGGCAGTTCAGACCAAGATGGGAAGAGGAGAGTTACCCACATCAATGCCTTTGCATCTGCGCCCCCATGAATGAAGCGCATTCTCCATGCTAAATCGATGACAAAGAGAACGAAAAGAGCTCCTATGTAGGACCACCACAAAGCAGCATCACCTGTAACATCCCCTAAGAGAACATCGAGGGGATGACTTGAGGAGAAATGTACTGCACCAGCAACAAGGCCGATTATTGAGATGAAATACCAGGACAGAACCATCTGATCTATTCGATTTCCTCCTTTTGCATCTTTCAATGTTGGCCGACCTATGACTGAACCACTGGCATAGGCAATGATTGCAGAGGCAGTTAGCCAGATGCTCCAATGAGCCCCTTGTATCAATAAATCCAGTGACCAGATGAAGATTACTGGCTTTGCCCAAACAATCCAATGTTGATTAGAAACTCTACGATCTTTATGATCAAACCAAGCAGCCCAGCCCATACAAACCATGAGGACACCAAGTCTGGTCCAACCAAGAATAAGGTCTGAATCAACATCCATTGTATTGTCCATGTCGCCAATGAACTTAAAGACGGCCCACAACAAGAGAAGAGCAGAGCGGTTTTCCGTGGAGATGACATTATGGACGTAGAAACTCGACTACAGCAAGTAGCGACTGTCATTAACCAAATTGATGACCCCAAGGTACCTAGAAATATTCGTAAGCAAGCCAAAGAGACCTGCGACAACTGGTTATTGAACAAGGGAAAGAAACTCGATGTTCGAATTGCAATGTCTCAGTCGAAACTTGAGGAACTGTACGAAGACCCAAACATTCCACCAGAATTCGGAACTCTCATCCTGATGATCAACACAGAACTCGAGAAGATTCTAACAGAAATCCTTTGATTACTCTTCTTCTTCGAGAGCGCCTAAGATTCGCTCAAGAACAAGGCGATTATTCTTTGTCAGCCTTCCAGAATCTATGTTAAAAGAGTTCAATTGAAGACCATAACTGTCATCTGAGAGCATGTCGGTTGCAACCTCAACATATGTGAATTGTTCAGGCGTAATTCTGTTTCTTCGCAGGCTACGCTCTATTGCGTGCTTTGCTCCGACTCGAGCCATCTTCCTATCGCTAAGACCCAAAACTCGTTGTATTTCTTCAAGTGAACGGTTTTCATGGTTTGAGATTCGACCATCTTTCATAGCCTCTCTCCAAGCCTCATCGATCGATGGCGCCCGTTCTGATAAGAGAATAGCAATCGGTCTTGTTGGCTCAATGTTTTCGAGAACAATCTTGATGATAACGGTAAATGGTATGGCAAGAATCATGCCAATGATACCCCATACCCAGAAGGAAAAGGCTGTAACAAGAAGGAGCAATACTGGAGAGAGATCCAAAGCACGTCCTGCCCACTTTGTTTCGATAATGTTCCCCCAAACTTGTTGATTAACCAACAATAATACTGTCATCAGAACAAGCATGAAGGTCGAATCTAAAATTATAATTCCAAGAATGATTGGAGGAATAGTTGCAATAAGGGAACCAATGTAGGGTACATAGTTGAAAATGAAAGTAAGTAAAGCCCATGTAAACCATAAATCAATCCCAAATGATTTGAGAATAATCGCAGTAATTACAGCGGTACCGATGCCTACACCTGTCTTGACTACAACATAGGTGTTGATGCTTTCTTGGATTTGAATTTGAACATCTTGTACCTTACCAGAGACGCCACCAGGCCATGCTCTTTCAATCCGTCCAGGAAGTAAATTCGCTTCAAAGATGATGAAGATAAGGAAGAAGGACACTGTAAGGCTCGTAGCGAACAATCCACCTACGCCTGCGACTGCATCACCGATTAAGTCCGATACTTGGGAATCTTTTGACAACAGACCCATTTCTGCCAAATCTTCTGACAACGTTCCGTTGGTTGAATTCAAAGATTCAGTTATCGAAGCACCAACCAATGGAGCCGACTTAATCTTCTGCCATCTCTTGTTGAGTTTACCATTGTACTCTTCGATTTTATCATCATCGTTCGCCAAATCACTCGCTTGATCGTAAGCGACATAACCTGCGGATACGATGACTAATAGCATCAAAAGGACCATTGTCAGATAAGATAATCCGAGTGGGAATCCATTTTTGGAAAGGTAATCAGAACCTGGCTTCAGAACAAAATAAATCCCTAAAGCGATGAAAAATGGTTGTAGAACTCCTTCGAGTTGAATCATCCAAATAGTGAGCACTGTCAATAATATGACTGCAAATGTCAACCCACCAAGTCGACGATGGAATGTATTGTTATCAAAGACGGAAAGAGTGTCCTCCATACGTGGCTCTCAACCATCCCACGTTTGAATTTAACGTGAAGGAAGTTCTTCTTCTGATTGCTTCCATGAAGGTTGGAATGAAATGCGTAAGGACAAGAGGAATGCGCACAACATCATGACCCCACACAGGTGGAACGCTGTATGATAATCAAGAAAATCGGTTCTACCAACGGTCTTCGTCCACACATATCCTCCAGTGAGTGGTCCGAGAATACGAGCAAAGGAGGACAGAGACTCTTGCGCTCCCATCACAGTTCCCAACTCATATCCTTCTTGTCGAGAAATTGCAGTGAGCAAGGTGCTTGAAGATGGTTGGAAGAGACCATTACCAATCGCAATGAAACCCGTGATGGGGAAGAGCCACAACCATACATGATCTGCACTTGAATAAGGAACCAAGACAAGACCGATCCCAGCTAAAACCGCACCAAGTCGAAGGATGAAAACACTCCCATATCTTCGTGACAGTGGTCCAATCAAGCCACCTTGAGTAAAAATCCCCAGAACCCCGATAAGAGCAAATATTCTACCGTTTTCTGCTTCACTAAATCCTAATCCGCCTGATGCAGGGTCCATTTGTGTGTAGAGAATGAAAACTGCATGCATAATCGTAAAACCAAACATGAAAAGAAATGTTACCCACATTACTGAACCGATTTGTTTGGTTCCAATCATCGCCTTTACGTTACGGAATGAATTCTTCATAGTCGATGACCATGAACGAGATTTGTCGATGACGCGTCTATTTACGGGTAATGATTCTGGAAGGGATTTGAATGCGAAGAGGAGAGATATAACTGAGAGAACACTTGCTAGAACGCATGGTAGTAGATAGGGATACGTTTCAAAAACCGTATCCTTGAACAAATCCCAACGTTCGGCTGGAGCAGATAATTCTCCACCTAGGAATGGACCGATTGTAAATCCAAGACCAAAAGCTGCACCAATAAGACCCATACGCGTTGCAAGTTGTTGAGGATTGCTAACATCACCGATGTAGGCACGAGCAACTGCAATATTTCCATTGAATACACCAGCAAGGAATCTTGCTATAAGAGCCATAACGAGGGTATTTGCGAGACCGAACATTGTGAAGAACACAGTATTACCGACAAGCCCAATCATAAGGACAGGCCTACGGCCAATGCGATCGGAAAGTGCCCCCCAAATAGGAGAAAAGAGAAACTGGGCAGCGGAATACGATGTCATGAGTAGGCCAACCCAAATGCCGATGGAGGCGACATCTTGTTCTCCTGCTAAATCTTCAACAAGATACGTTAGAAAGGGAATAACAATTCCAAACCCAATCATGTCGATCATGGTTACAAGGAAGAGAACGAACAATGCTCCCTTGCTCGCATCAACACGATTGGTTTGCCCCTCGTGCCCTTCCATACCTAAGGCGAGGAACTCCTACCTATGAATTCGATGATAAAACCACGATACTAAATCGAAGTGGTTGGACCAGATAAATCAGGTGTCAGACGGTCGATGACTGCACCTAATCGATCAACAAGACTCTGCTTCTGGTCGTGAGTAATCAATGCGTGCTCCATGACTTCATCGAGTGTATCAACTGCAATGACTTCCACGTTTCCTTCAAATTGCTCATCCAAAAGAACGTCTTGCATATTGGAACGAGGAATGATGACAGTTTTTACACCAGAGCGAGCAGCTGCTTCTATCTTCGCTGTAACGCCACCTATCGGCAACACTTCACCTCGAACGGAGAGTGAACCTGTCATCGCCAAATCCTGACGAATTGGTATTGATTCAAGGGCCGAGATAATTGCGGTTGCAATCGTAATTGAAGCGGAGTCACCATCCACACCATGAGTATCGACAAACTGGATGTGAATGTCGTAATCAGAAACATCTTTCCCAGTTAGCTTCTTGATTACAGCGCTAACGTTTGTAACGCTCTCTTTAGCAAGATCACTCAGTCCACCGGTTGCATGGATTTTTCCACCACCACCTTGAGATGGAGTCACTAAGGCCTCAACTGGCAGCATGATACCTGAGAAGTCAGAAAGACCTGAATTGGCACCGAGGACAGCCAAGCCATTTACTCGCCCAACTCTGTTACCAGAATTGACGATAAGAGCGTAGTCCTGTCTGCGTTCAATCATTCTGTCAGCGACTTGTTGTTCCAACGGTTTAGCGATCGAACGAGCCGCAAGAACGTGAGCATCTGTAACA
>CAXDRT010000059.1:0-10005 GCA_963991835.1 uncultured euryarchaeote | reverse complement strand
GAGCTGGTTCTTCCTCTTCTTCGTCATCGTCGTCATCATCGTCATCGCCCCAGAAAATGCCTTCAGCTTCATCTTCATCTACTTCTTCAACAACTTTCTGCTTCTTTCGACGTGTCTTGCGCTGTACGAGATTGACTGCAAACGGATCGTCCTCATCTGCCTCTGGCTCTGGTTCTGGTTCTGGTTCTGCTTCCTTCTTTTCTTCATTCTCAGGTTCTTTTGCAGCACCTGTTCCTGTGATAGCATCCATATCCAAATCTTGACTTGTACCGATGAATTCTGACATCCAATCGTCATCCTCTTCTTCGCCAGCCTTCTTCTTCTTCGGGCCTGACATGCTTGTTTGAACAATCATTAGAGCGACAATGAACAAAATAATGTTCACTGCGACTGCAACCCAAACCAAAAGATATGGCGGGTCACTTAGAGAAGGAGTAATCTGTTCTGGCTCAGGTGCTGCTTTGAGGTCTTCTTCAAACGTACAGACCGTTTCACCGTTGAGGTTGTTTCGGCAGAAATCAACAATAAAGACAACTCGTTGTGAAACTTCATTTCCAGCAGTATCGATACCGCGGACTGTAATCGCGTGTTGACCTGCGTCAAATGTTCCAGCAGAGAAATCCATATCGCTTACAAGAGTAGAGAGATCTCCTTCAACATCGGTTACACCTTCTGCATTTGCCCATGGAGATGTACTGGTTACTCCTGTAAGTCCACCATAATTGAAAGTGAATCGATATTGTAAATCACTAATTTGAACGTCATCCACTGCAGCAAACATGAGATTAATTTTGTTCCCATAGAGATACTTTGATCCTTCTGAGGAGGAAGAAGGCGAGTATATTGTGACTACAGGTCCTTTTGCGTCGATGTGATAGTCTGCGTTTGTAATGACACCTAGATTGTCTGCTTCATCGACGAGTGTCATTCTGAAGGTCATTTCTCCAGCGCTAGATGAACCAGGAATTGTGAAACTGTATGAGTAAACAGGCCCTTTGTCAGGATTGAGGGCATTGTCGGCAATCTGGGTCATTAATTCCCCGCCTGCAGTCACGTTGAATCCCGTATCTGAAAAGACCTCAATCGATGGTGTCGTCTTGAGATATTCGCTTGATTCAACTTGAATCGTATACGTTCCTGCAACGAGAGATGGGCTTGTGTATTCGGAATTTTCATCATCAAGTAGTTTCAAAATGACGGTAGGTGCAAGTGTATCCTCTCGGACCATAATCGAATTACCGCTCAATCCTTGAAGGATATCTGGGTTGATGTTGTTAAATTCATCAGCGACTGTAACTGCATACCAAACACTTCGCTCTGTATCGTTAGCAAGCGGTATGTTTCGGATGATTGTTGCAGAATTCTGCTCTCCTACGTTCACGTTATCGAGAACCAATTCCCATCCTTCTGCATCACTTGTTGTAATGCTGATTTGGCCATTGTTAAACGGGTCGCTGTTATGTCTCCAGACCTGATAATTTTCATTTGATTCCTGGAGATTATACCATTCGAGCGAAATGAAACCAAGGTCGCCTCGGCTTTCTGCGTTAACAATTGAAGGGTTAATCGGTCTGGTAATATCAATTTCAACAGGCCCGAATGAATTGTTATTCAATCCAAGATACTCGTATGATCCAGTAGAATGGACATATTGAGCCTCACTTGTTACATAGATGTACCATTGTAGAACTGCTCCATTAGCGGAGACTACCGATTCGTTGAGAACAATATCAAAGGATTCAACATTGTCGTTCGCAAATCCATGGTAAGTTGTAGCAGTTGCAAACTGTTGAGGAGATGGTTGGAATCCTGAGGCTGAATAGACGTGGTATCGCTCACCTTCAACTCCAAGTTGATCTGTCCATGTTACTCGAACTGTGCGGTCTCCAATGAATTCAGCATGAACATTGGAAGGTTCTTTTTCCCACGTCGAATAGGCATCTTCTTGCACCGTTGAGCATGAACCAGATGATGTGTTAGCGTTAAACAATCCAATTTCATCGACAAGGACAACACAATAGGTTGCAAGACCCAGTGAACCGACTGGTAAGTTTCGAGTGTATTCATACTTTATGTTCTCTTCTTCGATACTTACAGTTACAAGTTCGGTAGGCTCACCTTGCTCTGCGATATCTATTTCGATTAATTTTTCAGGGATGCTTGCAACGAGGCTAGGTCCAACTTCGAAAATCGAGGAAAAGCCTTCACCTGCCACGTAGATCTCGTAGCGTTCATTATCCTCGATTGTTGAACCGCTCCAAGAGAGTGTTGTGGTTCCTGTGCCATCGACATTTCCTACAAAGTTTGCATTGAAATCGGTGATGTGAGAAGGAGGTAAGTTATCCTCAAGAACAGGAGATGTTAGCGCATTACCAGAAAGGAAGCGAAGATCGACCTTGTCTTCTCCTGATTCTGATCCATTTGGAATGAAGTATGTAATCGCATAATAGGATTCACGATTTGTGTTGCTTGGAATGACATTGACGTATTCAGAGACATCTGAACTGAGATTTGCAAGTAATTCAACTGGATAGTTTGTAGGAAGGCCTTGGTAAACTGCTCCGCCATTATCTCTTCCGATTACTCCATCAGAGCGCCATACGAGGATTCGAGTATCTGGCATTGCAGGATCTGAATTAGGTAAGTCGTGATAGTTGTACCAAGTCAGTGTCGTTTCGCTATCCACCAGAGAGTAATCTGCTTGGAAGAAGATTGGCGTCTCAACAGGGGATGTTACCTCATGGACTCCTTCGTACAATGAAGAAGCGTTAAGATCTAACTCAGATGATGAATATGCTTGTTCGCTTTCTGTCCACGAAGTCGTGATTGCGTAGAAATAAGTGTCATTCACGCCAGCTCCCACCAAATAAGATGCTGTGTGACCTGGATGAGTAGGTGCAAGACATTCAACAGATTGAATCGCTACGCATGCGGTGACGTTTGCGAATGGTATTGCGGCTCCGATAGTTCCGGAAGTAATTGGTTCACTATGACGATAAACTGTGTATTCAGCATTTTGCAGATTAGCAACATTTGATCCTGAAAAGGTCTCAATATTCCTCCATGTAATCGTTGTCGTTTCTGAAACAGGATCGAAAGATGCAGCAATATCCTGTGCTTGTAATTTTGATGCATCGCCAATGTCAGCAGCCGCTGATGTTGGTATCAACGGGACTGTCATGAGAAGCATAAGCAAGACCATCAGGCCTGCCTTAGGTTGTAGACTCCGGTTCAGCGCGTTCGCACCCATCACACATAACGTCGCCGCCGTCTGTTAAGAGTATACCGCATTACGCAGAGATGAAAGCGCCCTATTGTAGACGTTTTGAATCACTCGGATTCATCAGAACCAGGCTGTTCCAGTGGATGGCTCTTATCGAGTTCGATGATTTCCTTGCGGGCTTGCAAGAATCTGATTCCGAACGTATACATTCCACCAAGCCCTGAAATGAAGACGACAGCGGTAAGTGGACTGAGTTCAAGATGTTCAAACATTCCTGGCATAGCAGAATAATCCTGCACGCCAATAAGCCAGAATATTCCAGTTATTGCAAGCGCTGCAATGGTTAGTATTGTTCGATCTGCTCTTGAAAATCCTTTGTAATTACGGCCACCACTTACCGCTTGGGCTTGTGTCCCCATGTAGGACCCCAAGATTGTGAACCATGCTGCAGCCCAACCTATTGCTGGGTCATCAACCCATGCAGGGCTTGAGGCGATTGCAATAACCCACATTGCGTCAAGAAGTCGATCGAGTGTGTGATCAAGATAATCTCCCCACCGGGATACTTGGCCTGTTTGACGAGCGAGTTGTCCATCAAGACCATCGAGAATCATGGAAAAACCGATCAAGAGAGCAGACCCCATGAGCATCAATGCACCAGTATCTGATTTTGGGGCAAAGAGAACAAGTAAACTCGCTGCTATACCGACTGGTAGAGCAAGCCACGTAAGGAAGGCAGGATTTGTGCGGCCTAAGCCCATTACAAGTGGTGAAGCCATTGCTTCCCAACGCTTCCTTAACTGCTCAAGAGCCATGGGTATCAACTTGTGCGGAGCATCGAAAGGTCATATGCTTTCGGACAAGTTCTTGGTCGTTAACCAGTCTATTGCAAGTGGAATTGATTCTTGAACCGTTTTTCTACTCGCATATTCGGCAATAAATAATTCTACAGAATTCTTTCCGTCAGGAGTCTTGGTCATATCAAGTTCAAGTATTGGCAAGTTCGGAGAATCTTCGAGTAACTCTGACCATATCCCCGCAATCATTTCCCACTCAACATTATTCTGGATTTTCGCTATCCCGTAACCATCTCTGGCCGAGAGTCTTCGTTTCAACTCACCTGGATTGCATCGCAGAAGAATAATCGCATCGACATGACAATGATGAGCAAGATGCCCTTCAACGATGGCGATTTTATCCCCTGTATACCTCCACTCAGCAAGAGGTTTGGTTGAAACAATAATGTCGCCACCTTGGCCTTCTATGCACCCCAATTCTGTCGCAATTTGTTCTACTGTATGACAATCAAATCGTTCTGTAGACAATTGACCTGATAGTGTTGTTTTACCAGTTCCTGGAGATCCTGTGATGGCGAAAATTGGCTTCTGCATGACCTTCTCCGATTACAACCAAAGCACATCAAGAATTAAACATGAGGTTCCGAATCGACACATATGGCCGCCATTGATGAACACGAGTCGGTGGCGACTGCAATTGTATTAATTTCAACACAACCTGGATTTGAAAAAAGGATTTCTGAAACGCTTTGTGAAATGTCAGAGATCGTCGAATCAATGGTATTGTTTGGTGAATACGACGCCTATTGCAAAATTGTAATGCCAGATTTTACTTCACTCTCAACATTCATTCTCAAAAATATTCGAACCATTGATGGCGTAATCAGTACAACGACATTAACAGCCGCAACAAATCAATAGTGAGGCATAAGCATGTTTGGAATGTCCGACCCGAATCAAACATTGTCGCAAATGATTCGATATTTTGAAGAACAGCGATACGAAATGGTCGAAGTTATGTCCAGTGAATTCACTGGCATGCTCCTCTCTCAAAAAACACGAGATGCTGCAACACAAGCCCTCCTCGTCAAGGGTCTTCGAATTCTAACCGAGGTTTTGTCGATCCGTAAAAAACACAAACTCGCGATCAAGGCTTCTTCTGTTTTGCAGAGAGAACGTAAAAAACTCGAGAAGATATTGCTTCAATCTGCACCCCAATTATTGCAACAATTAACGCCTATGGAAGAAGATTTGAGGCGTATTGGAAACGTATATGCAGCTGGTGGTAAAAAACGGAAGGCGGTTAAGTTCTTCCTTAAAGCCCACAAAATCCAAGATGGAAATCTTCTCGCTATGCTGTCTGTTTGTGAAACAGAAGGAGTTACTACCAAGCATTGCAAAACCCTGGCAAAGGATGTCCAACAAGCAGGCCCAGTTATCTTAGAAAACGGACAATATTGGCTCAAACCAGAGAATGGGGCTAAACCGGCTCAAATCGACCCCATTCTTGCAATTTTGGAATCTTGCATTCACAATCTTCCAGAGTGCAGAGAACAATCCCAGCGAATACGGCAAGAATGTTCTGACATTTCCAATGGGATCACTGCTGCAAATGCACGGTTACAAAGTGCAATGGACACATTACAGCCTAAGCATGATTATTATCAATATTCATGAGTGGTAGCGAGGGATGGATTTGAACCATCGATCTCCGGGTTATGAGCCCGACGGGATATCCAGACTACCCCACCTCGCTGCTTTGACGGCCACAGTCCTTCCCTTTCAATCCACCGATAATCAAAAAGTAGAGTGATTCGGCATTGATTTCTTCAATGATGACGTGTAACCCTAACCATGAGCGGGGGTTGGAAAGCGGTCGGGTTCTCTTTACTCATGTTGTTATCATCACTCTCTGGATGTCTTGATTCTGACGAAGAAGAAGATGAGAAGGTTATTGATTTGGTAGTTTATTATGAATCAACCAGCGGAACCATTCAACAATCTTTCATCGGAGGTTCACAAATTTCACTAACTGGGGTTGCGCTGAATTTTGATTTCGCTCGGACGACATCGGACTTTGATCTTGCAACATTTTCACTAGAGCCTGGTGACGGACGCAGCCCAATCACAGTAAATGCTGACGAATCGGCAAGTATCGATGTTGAATATGAGCTTCATGGATTATTCTCAGTAGTCCTTACTGCAACTGATGTTGAGGAAAACTCGGAGAACATGACTGTTATGGTTCGAATAGAGCAGCATATTGAATGGAGTGAACAGAATAGTGCAGAACCCGATGTCATGCAAATCAACACTGAACCAGACAACGAAGGGCCTGCTCCAAAAGTTCTTCAGATCAAATCAACCGTTGAAAACATCGAAAACCTAGGAGGAATTGGTGGTAGTCCGATAACGATTACTTGGGAGTTGACAGATTCAAATGCAGAAAGCAAGGGTATGAAAACAGAACAAATAGCCGATGGTCAAGATGCAATTTGGGATTTTAGCCTAAACTTCCCAGAGCGCGGAGTGCATGAACTAAGTGTTCAACTTGACCAAAGTACCGACCAAGAAAGAGTCAATGTAAACCATGTAATCGATATTTTATACGAACAAACTGAAAGTGTTGTAAATCCATTCCCAACCGAAAGCGGAACTGAAGATTCACAAACTGAAAGTGAATGAAAAGTGAAATTACGGACACTGTGCCCGTTGAAGTGAAATTGTTCAGATTTTGAACTTCTTACCCCTCAAATCTTCATTGATATACCCTCAGCCATTGGTTTGGGGTAGTGATACAATGAGTACAACGAGTAAAAAGAAAAAGACAACAAGTAAGAAGGATGAAAGTCTGACTGTAGAAGAGGACATTTTGATGGCAGCCGTTGATGATGAGGCCCCTGAGGTTTCAATTGAAGACTTACCAGGTGTAGGTCCAGCAACTGCTGAAAAACTAAAAGAGGCTGGATTCGACGAATTACTCGCTCTTGCAGTCATGTCTCCAGCGGACTTAGCCGAACAAGCTGAACTTGGAGAAGCGGTTGCCGGCAAGATCATCAACGCTGCAAAAAAGATGGCTAACATTGGTGGTTTCGTTTCAGGTTCTGCACTACTTGAACGTCGTCGAGAAGTACAAAAACTCTCATCCAAGGTTCAATCGATTGACGATTTACTTGGTGGCGGATTTGAAACCCAAGCACTTGTTGAAGTGTATGGAGCATTTGGATCAGGAAAAACCCAAATCGGCCATCAACTCGCTGTCAACTGCACAATGCCAGTTGAAGAAGGTGGATTTGATGGCGATGTGTTTTACATCGATACAGAAGACACGTTCCGTCCTGAACGAATAACTCAGATGGCTCGCGGATATGGCTTAGACCCAGATGCAGTCCTAAGTAGAATTCACGTCGCAAGAGCATACAACTCTGCTCACCAAATGCTACTCGCTGAAGAGATTAAGCGAATGAGCAAAGGATTGAACGTGAAGATGATTATTGTCGATTCACTTACAAGCCATTTCCGTGCAGAGTTTATTGGCCGTGGAATGCTTGCAAACAGACAGCAAAAGTTGAACCGTCACCTCAAGGATCTTAAGCAACTCGCTGACGTTAACAACGCTCTTGTCCTCGTTACAAACCAAGTTCATTCCAAGCCTGATGCTATGTGGGGCGACCCAACCAAGCCTATTGGTGGCCACGTCTTAGCTCACGCTTCAACGTTCAGACTTTACTTGCGAAAAGCAAAGGGTGGACGACGTATTGCTCGTCTGGTAGACTCACCAAACCTCCCAGATGGAGAATGTGTATACCAAGTCACACAAGAAGGACTCCGTGATTGAAAGGAAGTCATCAAAACCTCTTCTGACTACACGAACGAGGGAATACATTCAAGTTACCATCAACAAAGATGGCCGCTATGCGCCATTTGATCGAACGTGTGTTAGAACTTTCCGATGAAGAAGTTGTACCACAGTTGACCCCTCAGCCTGCTGGCCAAGGAACTGATGAAGAGTTACGAGCCCTGCTCGAGTCTCTTCAACCTCGAATTCGAGTCTACGGCGTAGGTGGAGCGGGTTGTAACGCTGTTGGACGTCTCGAATCGGAAGGGCTTTTTGAAAATTCATTCGTCACAGGATATGCGATTAATACAGATGCTCAAGCTCTACTCATGTCTCCACTCGAGAATAAAATACTCATCGGTAGAACTGCTAGAGGGCGTGGAGCGGGTGGTGATCCTACAAAAGGTGAAGCAGCCGCATTAGAATCAGAAATGTCTCTTCGTACAATTACCACCGATACCCAACTCGCAATTATTGCAGCAGGTATGGGAGGAGGGTCAGGTACCGGTGCTGCAGGACATATCGCACGTTTGGCAAAACAGCAGGGTGCTATGACCATTGCAGTCGTAACGTATCCATTCAACTCTGAAGGTGCAACACGACGTGAAAATGCAGAATGGGGATTAGAAAGACTACGTGAGCATTGCGATACAATTCTTGTCATTCCAAATGAAAAATTATTGGAAATTGAAGGTGTCAAAGATTTACCCCTCGCCAGCGCATTTCGAGTTGGAGATGAACTCTTAGTTCGCTCAATTATCGGAGTCACTGAACTCCTCACACGTGACGGAATGGTCAACCTTGACTTTGAAGATTTGAAATCTGTCATCAATTCAGGTGCTGGCGTAGCAATGATAGGTCTAGGTGCTGGAGCGGGTCCAGGAAGAGCTGAAGAAGCAACTCTAGAAGCACTACACTCTCCACTTCTTGATCTGGATTTCAGTGATGCAAGAGGTGCCCTCATTAACGTCGTAGGTGGCAATAATCTAACTCTTGGAGAAGCTGAGCGTTGCGCTCAAATTATTACCGAACGTATCTCTCCGCATGCTAAAATCATCTGGGGGACTGCTATCGATGAATCCCTTGACGATGAAATCCGGGTCATGCTTGTACTTACGGGCGTTAAGAGCGAACAAATCCATGGGTCATCTGAAACTCGCCAACTCAAGGCTTTACGTAGCAGCACAATTGAATTTGTAAACTGATTAATCCTTGATGATCATTACAGCAATTGCGAGTAATCCGAATATGGCTATACTTCCAACAGCGTAGTCTAATGTTCCAAGAGATTCGGCCTTTATTGAAGGCTCTAGATCGCCTATGTAAGAGGTCCCTGGAATCCGTATGACTGCACTATTCCAAGCATCCCCCGTACTTTGGTCATTTCCATTAACCGCATTACCGTTGATTGTGATATCGGTATATGTCGTGTTATCGCTTGGGCTGATGTAAGTGAAATTCCATGAGCGAACTTTGTTTCCTAAACTTGTATGAGTCCAACCCTCTTCGAGTTTTTGCACAATGGCGAGTTCTTCGTCAAATTGAATGTCCCCACTTGAAATTTCGATTCTAAATCCGCCTGCTTCTTCTCCAGGTGAGATGTTCACCGCAGATGAACGTACTTCAAGAGAAAAATTGTATGACGTATTTGACTCAAATTCTGTTGGAAGCCCCAGAATGATGAGTTCTGTGGATGTATCTTGAGAGCCATGACAAATACAACCACCACCTCCAACGTCCCCAATTCCTTGTGGAGCAGAACTCACCCAAGGTACAAAGAGAATAGTAAGTAGGAGTAATGACAGTTTTTTCACCCAACTCCCCCGTATTTGCTACTATGCGCCCTGTTTTGAACCTTTCATGTATTGCGCATTATGAACAACAGTTCAAAAGGGAATGGTGAAAAATACGGTTTGATAACATGGACTTTAACTCAGACTCAATAACCCCAGATTTCAATGCGGATGACATCGATATTTTCGAAGAACTTTCTTCAAGCAACTCTTTCACAAAGACAGAAATGAATCCCCTTGAGAAAATCCTTCTTGGGGAAGACGAAGTTAACGAATCAATAGCCTTCGATTCAGATGTAATTGCAGACTTACTGCAAGTCCTTGCGCACCATGCAATCGTAAAGAGCTCAGACG
>CAXDRT010000058.1:0-10748 GCA_963991835.1 uncultured euryarchaeote | reverse complement strand
TTTTTTTAATGATACGGCGACCACCGAGATCTACACAAGAGTATCGTCGGCAGCGTCAGATGTGTATAAGAGACAGACATGCACGTCAAGCACTGTTTCGAAGTTGCTCGTGCCATCAAGGGTATGAGTGCTGGACAAGCAGTCACTTACCTTAACGAAGTTCTTCTCATCGATTCAGATCGAGCAGACATTCGTCGCAAAGCAACTGCTGTCCCTTACCGACTTGGTAGCGGAAACAAGAAGAAGCGACGATCTGGACCTTCTATGGTTGGACACCGTAAAGGCGGTATTGGACCTGGACGTTATCCAGTAAAGGCAAGCCGTGCATTCATCAAGCTCATTCAGAGTGCAATGGAAAATGCTCGCCACCAATACGACGACGTTGAACCAGAAGATATGGAAATCACTCACGTTGCAGCACATCGTGGACAAATCCGTCGTGGATGGATTCCTCGTGCTCGTGGACGTGCAACTCCAAGTAACCACTATCAAGTGAATCTCGAGATTTTCCTCGAGGATTTCACAGCAACCGACGATGAGTTGGAGGATGACTTCTGAGGTGAATATCATGGCAGGTAAAAAGAGTACAATTAAGGCAATCGTCAACCGAAACGTTGAGCGCCACTTGGTTAAAGAATTCCTTATGAAGAATACAAAGCGTTCTGGATTCGGTGGATTGGATATCAAGCGTACCCCAAACGGTACTGAAGTGACAGTTCATGCAGAACGCCCTGGATTGGTCATTGGCCGAAAGGGTAAGATCATCAAGGAACTTGAAAGTCGTTTGAAGAGTGAGTTCGATCTCTTCGACCCACAATTGAAGGTTGAAGAAATCAAATCTTCTGAATCAACTGCAAACGCACAAGTTATGGCGGAAAAAATTGCTTCTGCTTTGGAGCGTGGATGGTATTACCGCCGTGCTGGTAACAGCGCTGCCGAAAACATCATGACCGCTGGAGCACGTGGAGTTATTGTTACCCTTGCTGGTAAACTCACAGGTTCACGAAATCGAACCCAGAAGTTCATCAAAGGGCACGTCAAGTACTGTGGTGAAACTGCTCTTATCCATATGGACAAGGGTTATTCCGTCGCAGTCAAGAAACTCGGAACAATTGGTGTAACTGTAGAGATTATGCGAGCAAACACTCGTCTTCCTCACGAAATCACCATCTTCTCCAATGAAGAACTTTTGATCCGTGAAGGCAACGAAGAAGCTGCTCCAGAAACCACTGAAGAGGTGACTGAATGAGCCACGTCCGCAACAGAGATATCGCAGCAATGAGTCAAGAGGCTCTTGAATCAAGACTTCTTGAACTTCAGGAAGAACTTCTTCAACTCCAGGCTGAGAAAGCTCTGGGTGGTACACCTTCCAATATGGGTGCATACAAGGCAACTCGCCGCAGTATTGCACGCATCAAGTCCTATCTTCATGGGGCAAAAAACTGAATGAACGAGGTGATGAACGACAATGGCGGCAATTTGCAGTGTGTGTGGACTCCCTGATGAGTTGTGCATCTGCCAAGAAATCGCTAAGGAGCAACAACGAGCAATATTGTCAACTGACCGAAGGAGATATGGAAAAATTGTCACCAAAGTGGAAGGTATTGACGACGTAGCAATCGACATCAACGAATTAGCAAAATTACTCAAAAACAAATGTGCTGCTGGAGGAACTGTCAAGGGTCGAGTTATAGAACTACAAGGCGATCACAAAAAGAAGGCAGCAAATGTACTACGAAATAATGGATTTAATGTGGAGGTGAGATAATGACAGATATGAACAAGACTTGGATGGGACAGACGCTTAATGTCGTTACTTCCACAGATTCGACTCTCATCGGACGATCTGGACTTGTCGTCGATGAATCTCAACACACAATCACCATCCTCGAACATGGCATAGAGCGCGTGTTCGGAAAATCAAGTATCCAATTTACACTCAACGACGGAACTACCGTCCTGAAAGGATCGTCCTTGCGGCAACGACCTGAAGATAGAATGCGCCGCAACTACAAGGAGGCATGAAGATGCGAGACATCGGAATTGACGTAAAACGACCAACAGGAGAATGGGATGGCGACGAGAACTGCCCGTTCCACGGAAGCTTGCGCTTGCGTGGACAGGTATTCGAAGGCGTAGTATCAGGAATCGGAATGCAGAAGACAATTACAATCGAGCGAAACAACGTTCGATACATGAAGAAGTACGAGCGTTTCGAGAAGCGAACAAGTGCTCTCAGTGCTCACCTGCCAAGTTGCATTGGTGATGTCGAAATTGGAGATTCCGTACGAGTTATGGAATGCCGACCACTTTCTAAGACAGTTTCATTCTGTGTTGTTGAAATGATAGGGGGTGTCGAATAATGCGAGGAATTGCAGGACGTCAAACCCGTGGATTGCCAACAATGGCTCGTCTACACGTCGCTGACAACACCGGTGCTAAGATCGTTCAAATCGTGAACGTCATCAAACTCGGCGGTACAATGCGTCGTTATCCTGCTGGTGGCGTTGGTGATATGACCAAGGTTTCAGTCAAGAAAGGTACTCCAGACACTCGACGACAGATGTTCAATGCTGTCATCATCCGTCAACGCCGACCATTCCGTCGTGCTGATGGAACATGGGTTCAATTCGAAGACAATGCATGTGTCATTACAAACCTCAAGGGTGAAGTTCAGGGATCCGATATCAAAGGACCTGTGTCCCGTGAGGCTGCAGAACGTTGGCCACGTATCGCTGCAACAGCGAAGCAAATTGTATGAGGTGAGGAAATGGTAACATCAAGAAAACCAGGAAAGCAACGCAAGGCGCACTTTAACGCACCAATGCATACCAAGCGTAAGCGAGTAACTGCTCGTCTTCAACTCGACAAACCTGATGAAAGGTTTGCTGGGGTTCGCTCAGTCACCATTCGTACAGGAGATACCGTTCGTGTAATCCGTGGAGATTTTGCTAACGGTGGAAAGCGCCATGGTGGAAAGCGTAAGGCAGATCCACTCACAGGTCCAGTCATTGGAATCGATTCCAAGAATGGACGCGTTCTCATCGAGGGTGCAAAACAATCCAAGTCAGATAACAGAGAAGAAGCAGTGCCGGTCCACGCTTCCAACGTTGTCATCGTGAAACTCGATGAGACGGACAAATTGCGAATGCAAAAATTGACCGAGGATAGGAGTTGAATACAATGGGTAGCAGCAGTCACTTGAAACGTTTAGCCATGCCTCGTAGCTGGCCACTTCCACGAAAGACCACCATTTGGGTTACGCGCCCAAGCCCAGGTGCACATAGCCTTGAGCGTTGTATGCCGTTGAATTTGATCGTAAGAGATGTTCTTGGCCGTGCTAATTCATCTCGAGAAGTTCGATTCATTGTTCATAATGAACTGGTCAAGGTCGATGGACGAATCTGCAAAGATACCCGCCGTGGTGTCGGTTTGATGGATGTCCTAACTCTTGGTGAAGAACACTTCCGATGCATGCTCGACTTGAACGGGCGTCTACACTACGCTCAAATCTCAGCTGATGAAGCAGCATGGAAGATTGCCCGTATTGAAGGAAAGTCAACCATTAAGGGTGGTAAAACTCAACTCAACCTTCATGATGGTCGAAACATCATCGTCGATGATGCAAACCAATACAATACTGGAGATTCTCTCAAACTCGCTTTGCCAGAACAAACCATCACGGAACACATCAAATTCTCTGAAGGTGTTCGATGTTACCTTGTCGGTGGTACTCACGTTGGTGAAGTAGCAGCAATGAAGGAACGCATTGTAAAGCGATCAAGCATGCCAAACGAAGTATCATTCGAAGACTTTGGTACAACTGAAGTCAACGTATTCGCTGTTGGGGATTCCAACATGCCAATCACGGAGGTGAAGGTTTGAGCGATACAGTCAATCCAATGAGCGTTCCTCGAATCACTAAGGTATGTGTTAACATCGGTGTTGGCGAAGGTGGAGACCGTTTGGTTAACGCTGAGAATGTACTCGAAATCGTAACTGGTGTACGCCCACAGCGTACACTTGGTCGAATTCAGAATCGTGATCTTAAGGTCCGTGAAGGTGCACCTATCGGTTGCCGCTCAACCATGCGAAACAAGGATTCAATCAATGAGTTCCTCAAAAATGCATTCTGGGTACGTGACAACACCATCCCAAACTGGAACTTTGATGCTCAAGGTAATCTCTCCTTTGGTGTCCGTGATTACACGGATTTCCCAGAACAAAAATACGATCCTGATATCGGAATTTACGGTATGGACATCAACGTTGTCTTGGAACGTCCAGGACATAGAGTGAGCCGACGACGTAAAGGAAAAGCCAAGGTTGGAAAAGGACACGGTGTAAGCCGAGAAGAATCAATGAAGTGGTTCTCTGAAACCTTTGGAATAAAAATCATGGAGGAATGAATATGGCAAGAGATCATGGAGAATACATGGGACGAACAATCGGATGCCGCAGATGCGGTCGACGCCGAGGAATGATACGACGACACGGGCTACGCCTCTGCCGCCAATGCTTCCGAGACGTTGGACCTGAAATCGGCTTTAAGAAGATGAACTGAGGTGAAATGAATGCAATTAGATCCATTAAATGATGCACTTGTAAAGATTTACAACGCTGAACAAGCAGGTAAATTCGATGTCGAATTAACCCCTGCTTCGAAGCTCCTAGGAAACGTCCTCAACATTATGCAAACCTCCGGTTATGTCGGTGAGTTTACTCGTGTTGAAAACGGACGTGGTGACGCTTTCGTCGTCGAATTAAGAGGTACAATCAACCGATGTGGTACCGTTAAGCCTCGACACAGTGTCCGCCGTCAAGAATTCGAAAAGTGGGAGACTCGATATCTCCCTGCTCAGGACTTTGGTTTGCTCATATTGACAACCAATTCCGGCGTCATGAACCACTACGATGCGAAGGACGCCCGCATCGGCGGCAAGTTACTTGCCTACGTATATTGAGGTGAAGAAACATGGTAAAACTCGACAGAATCGAACACATCGTAACCATCCCTGAAGGCGTTACAGCCTCCATCAGTGAAGATGGCGTCGTCACTATTGCTGGGCCGAAAGGATCTCTCTCCCGAGAGTTTGTATCGTCTCGACTTGTCCTACTTCAAGATGGTAATGGCCTTCTTGTACGAATCGACTTGCCTCGTCGCAAAGAAAAGGCACTCGCCGGTACTTGGAACGCTCACTTGAACAATATGGTAAAGGGCGTTACAGAAGGATTCACATATCATCTGAAAGCCTTCTACTCTCACTTCCCTATGACGCTTGCAGTACAGGGTCAAACCTTTGTTGTCAACAACTACTTTGGAGAGAGAGTACCTCGACGGTCAGATATTCTACCTGGTGTTGAAGTCAAAGTCAGCAACAAGGTTGAGGTCACCGTATCAGGTATCGACAAAGAAAACGTCGGACAAACTGCAGCAAACATTGAACGCAGTACAACGGTCAAGAACCGTGATCGACGTGTTTTCCAAGACGGAATATACCGTCTTAGCAAGGAGTGATTGGAATGACTGAAGAATATGAAAGCATGACAGTAGCACAACTCAAGGAATTGCTCAAGGAGCAAGGTCTGCCAGTTTCTGGAAAGAAAGCAGAACTCATCGAACGCTTGATGGAATCATCAAGTGCAGAAGAAGAGATCGTCGAAGCAGCTGAAGAAGAAGCAGCTGATGAAGCAGTAGAAGAAGATGATTTCTTTGAAGAAGACGAAGACTGGGATGACGACGAAGATGAAGGTCACGTTGCAAAACAAAAGCCCGTTCTCGATGAAGCAACACAAGAAGCACTCGCTTTGCGTGCAGCCCAAAAGAAGAAGACACCATCGTTTAGACGAACCGAATGGTTCCGTTACAAGCGATTGTCTCGTTCTGGATGGAGAGCACCTCATGGTATGGACAGCAAGCAACGAAGAAACTACAGATACCGTGGTTCACTCGTACGAGTTGGTCACGGAAAGGTTGCTGGAGCACGTGGGCTTCACCCATCCGGCTTCCGTGAAGTAATGGTTCACAACCTCAATGATTTGGAATCGATTGATCCTGAAACACAGGCTGCACGAATTGGTCGTACAGTCGGTGGTCGAAAGCGAGAGCACATTCATGCTCGAGCCGATGAATTAGGTATTCGTGTCCTCAACCGAAGGAGTGGTGTCTGATGCAACTAACAAATCAAAAGAGACTCGCAGCAAAAATCCTTGGATGCGGTGAAAACCGTGTTTGGGTTAATCCAGATTACATCGATGAGATTGCATCCTCTGTACAAGCAGACGATATTCGTGAATTCATCGAAGAAGGATTGATTCGAGCAAAGGCGATCAAAGGAACATCTCGTGTACGTGCTCGCCAACGTCTTGAACAACGACGCAAAGGTCGTCAGAAGGGTCAAGGTAAGAGAATGGGTACTGCAAATGCTCGTAACCCTCGTAAAAACCGATGGATGAGAACAATTCGTTCACAACGCAAGGCTCTCAAAGATCTTCGAGAAACGGACGAAATTACAGCTTCTGAGTATCGACGATATTACCTCAAAGCAAAGGGTGGTTCATACCGTTCCATTGCTCACATGCGCTCTCAAATGACGCTAGAAGGTCTCAAACTAAAGGAAGGTGAAAACTGATGCAAGGCAATCGACGACGAACAGTCCTACGACGAAGAAAAGCAGGTCTAACTGACTACCGTCGTAGACTCAGACTTCTGCGAAGTGAAAAGCCTCGTGCAGTTGTACGTGTCTCAAACACTCGTACATCTTGCCAACTGGTTACATGGGCTAAGGGAGGCGACCTTGTTGTCCTCAACATTACCGGTACCGACTTGGTTAAGAAATTCTCATGGCCAGAAACCATGTCTAAGAAATCCGTTCCTGCTTCCTACCTCGTAGGATTTGCACTCGGTAAAGCGGCAATCGCTGCTGGACATGAAGATGCAGTACTTGACATCGGTCTTGCTGCAAGCACACCAGGAAGTCGTGTATTTGCTGCCCTTCGTGGCATGGTAGAAGCAGGACTCAACGTTCCTCACAGTGAAGAAGTACTTCCTGATGATGACCGTACAAACGGTGCTCACATCGATGACTCCATTGCTGGAGCCATGGATACCACAAAATCATCCATAGAGGGGGCATACTGATGACTGAAGAAGAAACAACCCAAATCCAACAAGCACCAGGTCTTGCTCTAGCTTACGCTCCGCAAGAGGTTGAAGAAACAGGTGGACGACGTCGCCGACGTAACAATCAGTACGATCCAATCAGCAATCTGCGAAGTTGGAATCCACGTACTCGTCTTGGAAACATGGTCTATGCTGGAGAAGTTATCACGTACGAGCAAGCACTCGCAACCGGTCTTCCAGTTCGTGAAGTCGAAGTCGTTGATGCGCTTCTTCCTGATTTGGAAGATGAAGTAATCAGTGTAAACATGGTTCAAAGAATGACTGACAGTGGTCGACGACCTCGATTCAATGTCATGGCTGTTGTTGGAAACCGAAATGGATACGTTGGTCTTGCAATGGCTAAGGCTAAGGATGTTTCAAATGCTATCCAAAAGGCAATCATTGCTGCGAAGTTGAACCTTATCAGCGTACAACGTGGAAACGGGTCTTGGGAATCATCTGCTGGTCCAGGTACCTCGGTACCAATCAAGGTGAACGGACGATCTGCATCAACTCGTGTAACACTGATGCCTGCTGCGAAAGGAAAGGGTCTTGTTATCGGCGAAACCGGGAAGAAAGTTCTCGAACTTGCTGGTGTAACCGACGTACTTTCCCGTACCAAGGGTCAAACCAGAACCACTATCAATTATGCTGCTGCAACCTTCAATGCCCTCAAAGCATTAAACATAACACGCATTAGCAGCGAACAGCGAGAACGTTTGTTCATCAACACTGGGAGGGTCTGAAATGAGCTGGATAGTTGTAAGGGCACGAAGTAACGTAGGCGTAGAGCGTACAATTCGTGAGACAATGTCATACCTCAACCTCACCAAGGTAAACCATGCTGTCATCATTCCAGAGAATGAGCAATACCGTGGTATGCTGCAGAAGGCGAAGGACTACGTCACTTGGGGTAATGCAGATGCTGAAACAGTTGAAGCAATGCTACAAGAGCGTGGCCGAATGACTGGTGACTCGCCGTTAACTGATGCGATCGTTTCAGACGCAACTTCTTACAAATCGATTTCAGATTTCGCTAAGGCAATTGTTGACAATGAAGCGACTGTAAAAGATGTTCCTGGCTTGAAGCGTGTCTTCCGATTGCATCCACCTCGTGGAGCAAAAGGATGGGGCGGTATCAAGCGATCATATGTCGTTGGAGGAGCCTTGGGTTCCCGTGGAGACGACATTAAAGGTCTCGTTGAGAGAATGATTTGAGGTGATATGATGGGTACAAAAGCAAACAAACATCGTGGAAGAAACCGATACCATGGACGTGGAAAGAAAGCAGGTCGTGGCGCTGGAAAGCGTGGTGGCCGTGGAAACGCTGGTATGAACAAGCACAGAGTCATGACTCGAATCAAGTACATGCCAGGTCACTGGGGAATGCACGGATTCAACCGTCACCCTACTCTTCGAACAGTTCACGTTACATGTAACGTTAGCCAATTGAAAGATATGGCAGATGGAAAGGATTCCATCGATCTATCGAAACTCGGTATTGACAAACTTCTCGGCTCAGGCCGAATCAGTACTGCTTTGACAGTGACTGTTGCTAACGCAAGCGCTTCAGCTATCGAAAAGGTCGAAGCAGCTGGAGGTTCAGTAAACCTCGAAGCTGGTGGCGACTCCGACGAATGGGAAGAAGAGTGAAATCAGGAGGGATAATAGATGAAACACAAGCCAGTACCACTCGGAGTTGTACTAACAGGTGTGCTCTATTTCGGTCTACTTTTCTATTGGCAATGGGATGAACTTTCAGGATCGGGGGCTGCTCGTGATGCAGCAATCTTCGGAATTGTTCTCGGTGTAGCATATGTAGCGTATGTCATGGCTTGTTTCCAAATAGATCTCCCAGAATCAATGAAGAAATTACCAATCATTGGTCGTTATTCTAAATTATATGGTTGGCTTATTTTTGTTGCAATTGCAGTTTGGTACTGCCGTCCAGACAAATGGGGCGGATACGATGAAGCAGTTGGTTTCCTCCTTGTTGGTGTACTCTTACTTGGATTCGGTGCAGCAGCAATTCTCACATGTTTCATGTGGGGTGGCGACCAAAGCAGCCGTCTGTATGCTCTCAGTCGTTTCGTTGATGTTTATCCAGCGATCACTAAGCCAGACCGTCACGTTCGATTCGGAGAAAAGATGTGGACGACAACATTCGTTCTGATCATTTACTTCGCTATGACCAACGTCATGCTCTACGGGCTCAGTGGACAAGCAATGGACCTATTCAGTGGATTCCGCTCAATCATGGCTGGTGCTTCGGGTACCATCATGCACTTGGGAATCGGTCCAATTGTTACTGGTTCCATTATCATGCAACTTTTCGCAGGTGCTAAGATTATTCGTCTTGACCTAACAAACAGTGAAGACAAAGCAATGTATCAAGGTGTACAAAAGTTGCTTGTTTTGATTATGATTCCAATCGAATCGATTCCACAAACGTATGGTTTCTTGGACCCTTCAGAATTCCTCATCGATGAATATGGAATGGGCTGGGCAAACTTCGTGATCGTTGCTCAACTCTTTGCCGGTTCTTATCTGGTCTTCTTACTTGACGAACTTGTCAGTAAGTGGGGTATTGGATCTGGTATGTCTCTGTTCATCGCAGCAGGTGTGGCACAATCGACATTCGTCGGTACACTCTCGCCTCTTCCAACAACATCAGGTCTCGAATACTCAGTACAGAACCCACCAGCTGGAACGTTACCTATGATATTCTATATGTTCCGGACGGCGACGAATGGTGAAATGATTTCATTGAATGGTTTCGAAATGATTCTGTTAGGGGACGCGACGCATCCGAATGCTGTAATTGCCCTGATTTCGAGTATCATCGTGTTCATAGTGGTCGCGTATGCTGAATCGAGTAAGTTGGAATTGCCACTTACCCACGGAAAGGTTCGCGGACACAGAGGTAAGTATCCAATTCGACTTGTCTATGCTTCGAACATTCCGGTCATTTTGATGGCTGCATTGCTTGCAAACGTCAACATGTTCTCTCTTCTCTTCTGGAGTCATCCCACGATGTCTCAGACCCCGTTGCTAGGCCGGCAAGGTTGGTTCTCTATGTCTGATTATATTGGTACGTATGAGCCTGGCCAAACGGCAGCTTCAGGAGGTTTCGCATGGTATGCGTCTATGCCGGCGGGGGTGAATGACTGGCTCATACCGCTGCTGAATCAACAGACGGACATGTTTGGCCATAGCTTGACTCAGATCATGCTTCACGTGATTTTCTATGTTGTGTTAATGACAGTCGGTTCAATGGTCTTCGCGAAGTTCTGGATTGATACGACAAACATGGGTACGAAGGATGTTGCAAAACAGATCGAACGTACTGGTATGCAGATTCCAGGTTTCCGTAAGAATCCTAAGGTTCTGGAAAAGATCCTTGAGAATTATATTCCTCCAGTGACATACTTCTCTGGTGCGTTTGTCGGGCTGTTAGCAGCTGGTGCTGACCTGTTAGGTACGGTTGGTAATGCGACGGGAACGGGATTGCTACTGGCTGTTGGAATTATTCTAAGAACCTATGAGCAGATCCAGAAGGAACAAGCAATGGAAATGCATCCAATGC